>JALVHX010000067.1 GCA_027028805.1 Desulfurococcales archaeon
TTATAGTGTTGGGGAGCGTTTTAAGCTCCCCTTTTAACTTGTCCTCGAGGCATCTAATATTGTTGCATGAAGAGTCTTCGAGGATCCTTAGAGGCTAGGCTCTGACCGTGGCCTAGGCCCTGTCCTTCGAGGGTGCTTGTTTGGACTAGGTGGATCTTGTAGGCCTCCTGGCCGCCCGGTTGTAGTGGAGGAGGGATCACGGGGTCGCTATTATACACCATTAACTCTATGCTAGGAGGCGGCTCCCTTTTGCATAGGATGGATGCGAGCAGTGCCGCTAGGCGAGCGCTTAGCTTTGCGGCCTCATAGAAGGCTATAGTCGTGTAGTTGACGCCGTGAGTGGTGTCGGCTATGAAGATCACCCTCCCGTTTGGCTTGACACTGCACGCGGCATCCAGTAGATCCCGTGTAAGCCCGGCCAGGATGGCTGTCTTGGCCAGCTCGAAGGCGCCCCCGCCGCTCCTCATGCTAGCCACTAGTCCAGCACCCTTACATATGACCTGGGTCAAGGCCGTGGGGACAACTTCCACATCCAAGGAGGCCCCCCGCGTATTCATGTGAGCCTCGACGTATCCTCTAAGGTAGCCTCTTACAACCTCGACGCCGCGCTCGGACACCGCACGGCCAAAGTCGTTCGCCGAGTTACATTTACTACTCAAGAGCTTGAGGGCTAGGCTTGATAAACCATAAATCTTAACCTTCGCCTTAACCCCTTCGCGCCCGTTCTGCTTGCCATTGAAGAAGCTCTCCCTGGCGAACTCCCAAAGCGCTAGCGTGGACGACGAGCTGGTGAAGGTCTCAGACGACACTACTTTACGCTTGTCCTCCTTCACGTACTCTACCTTATAAGGAACCTTGGCCCACCGGGAGGGATCGCCCCACACGCTGGCAACAATCAAATACAAGTCTGCATAATCTTCTGTCAATCTCCACCCCTATCCCTGGGCGTTGCATCCCAGATTTAATTAATGTAATGCTACAATCATCAGGTGCCGCATGGGGTAGACCTGCAGATAAACCCCAAGCTTTTACCTCTATGATCTATTCCTGCAGCGCTCACCCGTGGGCATTTACGCTAAATCCCCGGCAAGCCATTATCTTCTATAAGTTCTGGCTGGGTTGTCATTGTTCTGTAGATTAATATCTGTAGATTAATAGGAGTGAAAAAGAGAGAGGGGGATTATTGGCGAGTCCAGTAATTACTAGGGGGAGTTAATGGAATGGAGTGATGTGTAAAGATTCATTGTAAAATTAATCGTTTCTTGGTCTGGCGAGGATGGCTATTTTTGCCTAGAGTCTCTATAGCTATATGGAGGGCTTCCTCTATGCTTGTGCCTGGCTTGAGGGTGAGGGGCGTGATGCCGTGTTTTTTGAAGAACTCGGTGCCGCCGGGGCCGTAGAATGTTGAGATCACAGCGTTTACATCACCGAGAATGCTTAATATGCGTCTTCGTTTACCTTCTTCTCCATGTACGTGTTTTTCGTGTTCACTTTCGGGGTTTTTGATTCTCCGCTCTAGTACTATATTATTGTTATCTATGCGGTATATATGATAATAGGCTGCGTCTCCGAAATGACCTATTTTCACTTTTACACCGTCATCTGTGGCCACGGCTATTCGGAGCAAGTCTCCCACCCGCCCAATATTGTGCATATACACATAATATTCTGCTCCTCGCATTAATTGATATTAAACTTTAATTGAGCCTGTGTGATGGAGTAGCGTGATAAGAATGGTCAGTAACACGAACCATCGTCACCGTGTCGGGCCGTGGCGATACATCATCCCGTTTATGAAAATTATTTTCTGCGGCTAATATCCTTATTTGGTAGATGATGCGGTGTATGATGAATATTTTGGGCGCCACGGAGGTGTTGTGCCGATGACGAGGTTATCCCCGTCTGATGGTTCGGTTCCGCATGCGACGTTGTTTATTGAGCTAACAATAATACCTAGCGGCGAGGGCTCTGTATCTAGGATTATAAGGGTTCTTAAGAGGATCGGTGTTTCCAGGTATTTTTATGATGAACGGCATATTAGGATAAAGTTTCTGTATAGTATTAATCGTGGTGGGGAAATACTTGGTTTGTTGAAAAAACTTGTTTCCGATTTATCTTTGTATGAATATATGGTTTGTATGTATTTTTCTGCAAAGATACGGGATATTGAGGTAAACTGGGATGTTTTCTCTAGAAAAATGCTTAGGGCGGGCAGGCTTCGTGGTGGTTTTAGAGGTGTTGTATCTATTGGTGATAGACTCTATGTTGTAGACTATGATTCGAGCAGAAAGCTTGTCGCACTGAGACCCTTATATAGCTCTAGCGTGGGATCGCTGGATCTGATGATGATACCGCAGAGTCTTCATGTATATTGTACACGTTCCCTATTAGATATAGTATCCTTAATTGAGGATATGGTTAAAGATATAGGATATATATTTAAGCTTATTAGGGGATGAAGACCGCCCTATCCGTGCGACCGTGGGGGCTATGTACGGGATGAGCTGTTGAACCCAGACCGGACCCGGTGCTGATGGTGTACGAGATGGGATCGCTGATCGGGGATCCAGTGGTATCTTATGCCATTAAGATTGTTCTCGGCTTCCTCGTTGGCGCCCTGATAGGGCTGGAGCGTGAGCGTGCAAGAATAGCTAGTGCTACCAAGGAGCCCCGGTCGCTGCCGGGAATTAGGTCCTTTGGTCTGCTCAGTTTATATGGCACTATGCTGGCGGAGTTGTCGAAGGATGTGAGTGATGATTCTTTTATTTTACAGTTGTTTGTAGCTGTATTAGCTGTTCTTATATTAATATTATTATTAATGTATATTTATATAAGGTTTAGATATTATAAGATGACAGGTATAACAACGTCTATTGTAATGGTTATAGATATAAGTCTTGGATTTATGGTCGGTCTTGATAGGATGCTTGAAGCTATAGCGACATCCATACTTGTTACCACGGTGCTTGCGATAAAACCATCTATTAGGCGCTTTGTACGCGAGGTCTCGTATAAGGAGTTGTTATCAGGTCTTGAACTGGGGTTATTCGCCTTTATAATAGGCCCATTCTTCTTGTCTCACCCCATAGTTATCTATGGAATAGATATAAGTAAGATCTACTTGCTCTTCTTAATGATACTTATATTATCATTTGTTAGCTACATAGCGGTTAAGCTCAAGGGCTCCGAAGCAATAAAGTATGTCGCGCTGCTAGGGGGCCTGGTGAACAGCGAGGCGGCTGCCGTTAACATAGCATCCATACTCTCCCGTCATACCGGCCTTAGAGACAATGTATTGAGAAGCGTTATGAAGAATAGCTTATATATAATCATATCAGCTATGCTTATAAGAAATACAGTGATAGCGGTAACGCTTCTCTACGGAATATATTCGGCAGACGTGGCGACACGTATAGTTGGTTCATTGCTGGTTGTTTTCGCGGCGCCCCTTCTTCTAGGCCTCTTAGCATGGTATTCGAGGGATCTTGATGTGCTTAAAAGCGTAGAGGTTGTTATAGAAAACCCGCTGAGCCTGCGGACGGCGATACGCGTCGTCGTGGTATACGCGACGATATTTGCGATAGGATATGTGTTTATATCAATATATGGTAGCTCGGCGCTTCTCCCGGTATCAGCTATAGGCGGCCTCGTAAATGCGGGGGCGGCGATCCTCATGGTGCTTACTTTATCAAGGCAATTAGAGATAAGTGTAAATATAATAGCATCAGCTCTTCTGGTTGCAAATGCGGCGGCGATATTTAACAAATTATTTTTTGTTAGAACCGTGGTAAGGGATAAGAACCTTGTTTATGCAACAGTGTCTGCCGCTATAGTTGCTAGCTCAGCATTAATAATTGCAGCGATAGTTATGATTGTTGCACCAACGTTAATGTTTCCGTTAATATAGATTATCAAGTAATACCATTTTTCAGCCTATATTGTTACCGGGAAAATACAATAGTTTCAGGATAACAGAGGGATTGGAGATAGGTAACCGCATCCTATACGTTGAATAATTGAGCAAATCGGCAGTTTCTATTGGAATGGATAGTTTCTGCTTGGTGATGTGGGTTTAAAAGAAACCATATTAGTGGCGGGTTTTTGGAAAAACTTAAGGTATTCCTTATATAGCCCCTTGCTCTTCTTAGAATATCTATAAGGCGTAGAGGCGTGGTGTGTAGGCGATGATACCCGCTAATGCTAAGGTAATTGATGTTGGGAGGAAACCTATTGATGATTATATATTTGATGCTGTGGTGAGTTTTAATCAAGGAATAGATGTTCTAATTATAAGGGGGCGTGGTGCGTTCATCAGTAAAGCTGTAGATGTATATAATAGGTTAAGCGAGCGTCTTGCCGATAGTATAGAGCTTCAGGATGTAAAAATAGGAACCGAGCGACGTCGCTCCTACATAGCCATAACTATTAGGAGAAAACTTTAAAGAATATACAATTATATTAAATGAACACCGTTCAATTAAATATATTGCTCTTAGCTATTTGTTTCTATATAATATATTATCTAGGTGAATTTAATACTGTGGCGAGGAGAAAACATTATATAGACAGTGCTGGGGTGGCATTATCAGATATAAGGCCGTGTTTTATTAGTTGGGATAGTACCTCTATTATAGCCTCGTCGGTTTTTATCCTGCCGGCAATAATATCATCTATTGTTTCCTCCATGCGGCGCGTCGTCTCCTCTGAGACTAGCTCTCTATAGCTATTTATGAGCGTTGAATATACTTCTATGCCAATCTTTGTTGGTATGAGGAAGCGTCTCTTCTTTGACTCTATTACGTATCCGTGTCTTCTGAGACTTGATAATATTGAGGCATAGGTGCTTGGGCGGCCTAGGCCACGTTCCTTCATTAGCTTGACTATATCGCTCTGCACATATAGGCTTACTGTTGAGCTCTTTGTGATTGATATTTTCTGCACCTTTATCATATTGTTTTGCATGGTTCTTATCCAGTCGTATATAGGTATGTTATATACAGTATTCCATCCATTACTAATGATTCTTGTCAATAATGTTAGGTTAACCTTATATTTACTAAAGTCTAGCTCTATGCTTAATTCTTCGCCAATATATGGCTTCATTTGGCTTGCAATGAATCTCTTAAATATGATATCGTATATTTTCAGGTGAAGTGGTGTAAGATATATTGTTGAAGACAACGCCCCCTCGGCAATGGCTTTTTCTAGATCCTCGCGGCTCCATGGACGGGTTGGACGTATTGCTTCGTGTGTTCCTTGCTCGCCCCAGTATCTTGGCTGAAATAGTTCTCCGGTATAATGTGTTTCTATATATTTTTTCGCGATGGATATTCCTTCTCCGGATATATGGGTCGAGTCGGTTCTATGATATGTTATCAGGCCTGCCTCGAAGAGTTGTTGCGCTATTTTCATAGTCATTGCTGCGGGTATGCCTTGTTTACCTGCTTCGATAAGTAGCTCGTCGGTTGTTAGCGGGGGCCTGGGATTAACTATTTTCTTTTTCTTATCTATTATGCGATACTCGAGGAATTCTTTTTTCTTTATTTCTTCAAAGAGTTTTCTTGCATCGTCTCTGTTATCTATAAATATAGAGATCCGCGCATATGGGGCGCGTGGCCCTAGGACCAGCCATATCCTGAAGCCCCTGTTCTTGCGCCAGTCCTGGTATCGCTTTACAATCCACCCTAAAACAGGTGTCTGGACGCGGCCAGCTCCAAGCCAGTTCTTATCATAGATGTTCCATAATCTTTGGCTTAGGCTGAACCCTATTAGCCGGTCGAGTACGCGCCGATATATCTGTCCTTCGACACGCCTTAGATCTATTTTTCTTCTAGCATCGTAGGCTTTCAGGAACTCATGGATAGTGATCTCGTGTAGCTCTATGCGATAGATATTGTTATTGATGGGCTTAATCGCGTTATAGACATCGTAGGCTATTTTCTCGCCTTCGGGATCCGGATCAGTTGCTATGAGTATTTCATCTGTCTCCGCCGCTATTTTGCGTAATGCGTTAACTACCTCGATAGAGTCCGTATAATCAGTTGAACCGCAGCGCGGGCATTTGTCGCCGTATGTGAACTGGTGGCCGCATATGCGGCATCTTTTGATCGTGTTGTAATACGGCTTTATATCGGGGCCCTCGACTTCAACGCCATAGTATCCGCGGCCCGGCTCTGTTGTTAGATCATATATGTGGCCTCTTGTGGCGATGATGTTTAGGTATATGATCTCGTTTTGCCTTATAATGGGTGTCTCGTAGACGGTTATGTTTCCTATTTTTCTCCGTGCCGGTCTTCCGAAAAATGATGCTATTGTTCTCGCCTTGGTGGGCGATTCTACGATTAGTAATACCGTCTTAAACATGAGTTTTGTTGTGCTGGTTTTTTTCCTGCTTGTTTCCAGGGCTTTCTTTTGCTTTCTAAGTTCATGGAAAGTTAGAGGGTGTATAGAGAAATCACTCTTTAGGAATGTCAGCTTGGTTTCCAGGGCTTTTATTAGCGGCGCTAGTTCCGGTGTCTCTATTATGATAGATAATCCGTGTGTCATTGAGCCATTGTAGAGGCGTGATGTGCGCCCGCTTGCCTGTATATATGTCATAATATCTGGTATTAGGGCGTGGTGTTTTCCATTATTGTAATATAATATGATTGTGCCGAGCTGATCTACCTTTTTCTCTTCCATTATCCTATATAGTTTGTTTAATGCTATTGGAATTATTTGTTTTAAAGACTCATAGAAGCTGAGAAGCTTTTTATTATTAAGAGCATCCGGCGCTATATGTCCCCTTAATAAAGCGGCCAATATGCGTAGTTCATTTCTGGTAGTTTTTCTTAGAATGAAACTTATTGTCCGTAGATGATCAGCTACGTCGACGTTGTTATCGCGTAGATAAAGCAGTATACGATATAGGAATTGAGGATTAGTTATTAGGGTCTCGAGGTTGATAGAGAATATTGGCGTACCTATAAATATAGTATACTTTATGCGTTCAGGGGCATCTATGCCGCGGACACTCATGCCATAATACGAAGCGGAGCCTACCACGAGGTCTATTTCGCCTTTTACAAGCTTCCTTATGGATGAAGGTGTAGCGTTTTTTGCTACGAGGCCTGTTTTCTTTGATATCTTTTCTGCTAATTTGTTTGCGTGAATAATATTGTGTAGAGGATGACGAGAGCTTATATATATTATGCCGCCTGAACCAAGTATTTTCACTATATTTATGATTTTGTCAATTATTTCATTGATATCGGATAAAATATACGAATCGTATATGTCGCGTCCATATATGGTTATTCCGGATACATCGAGATTTAGGAGTTCCCGCATAATAGATGCATAGGGGCCGCGTGCCCTGCCAGTGGCGCTGGCTATTATTATTTGTCCATATGTTTTCTCAGCTATTATGTTTTTGAGTCTTCTCTCCGACTCTATATACTCATTAAGTATTTTTTCGTATATTTCGCCTTCCGTATTGTTGAGCCGCATAACCATGATCTTCATACGCAGATTGATGAGCCTCTTGGCTTCTACAACAGCTTCGGTTGTGTACCCTAACATATTCAGTATTAGTATGATGTTTTTAGAGCTACTAAGTATAGAGTCTACGTCATCAGCTATGATGAGATCATAGCGTTTTCCCTGAAATAGTGCCCGCCTTCTTGCGAGAAAGGCGTTTGTGATAATTAGTATATCATAGTTGTCCTCTTGTATCGCCTTCAATATTTCTTCGCGGGTCTTCTTAGGCTTTGTTGAGTCGTAAAACATTATTATGGGCTTCTTGGCGAGTTTGCGGGTCATTTCCAAGAGCTTAGAGGCTATCTGGCGTGCGAGACTAGTTGTTGGGGTGAGGAATAGTGTTCTCCATTTATACTTTGTGTACATGTAGAGGGCATATGTCATAAGCAGTGTTGTTTTTCCTATGCCGGTTGGTGCTATGATTCCGGTGTTCTCGCGTGAAAGGAGACGACGAGCCCAAATTACCTGGCTTCCCCAGGGTCGTTTATTATTCACTTTTGTAAAGAATTCTATAAAATCTTCTAGTTCAGTGTTAAGGGTTTCTAGGAGGGATAGAGCGTTTAAGGTGTATGTGTGTTTATTGCCTATGGCGCACTTGGCGCACATGCCATAGATCTCTATTTCGCGCGCAGATGCTGATCCCCCGCAGACAGGGCATATTCCCTGATATACTGGTACAACTGTCATGTCATCATCCCTAATTTAGTCATGGGAGCTATAGAGGTGGATTAAAAAGCGGGGAGCATATAATACGGTTCACCGCGGGATCACAGTAACGTTTATAAATAACCTGTCTCGATTAAGGGAGAGCATAGAAAACAACTATGACGAGGGATAAACCATGTCCGAGGCAACGCCTCAGCCTAGCAACATAGTCCTGGTAGGAAAGAAGAACGTCATGAACTACGTACTAGCGGTACTCACTCTAATAAACAACAACGTTAAGGAGATAATAGTAAAGGCTAGAGGCAGGGCCATCAGCAAAGCTGTGGATACTGTCGAGATTGTAAGGAACAGGTTCCTGCCCGGCAAGGTTCAGATCGAGGACATAAAGATAGGCAGCCAGACAGTAACCAGCCCCAACGGCCGCGAGACAAGGGTATCCACAATAGAGATAAAGCTAAAGGTAACCGGCGAGTAAAATAAGAAAGAAACATAAAAACATTATCAAGTCAACGAGAAACGCTTTTTCTAGGACAACTTTACTAGCCATTCTCGTGTTTTTCGTATTCTGCGACCCGATGTTTATTAGTACATCGTCTACTGTATCTAAGATAGTGTTCTAAGTACTCGTCCAGAGTATCCTCTAGTCTCCGCGCACGACAGGTCATGTTATGGCATATGATTAGTTTTAGCTTTATAAGCCGTCGTGCTATGTTTACAGCTGTTTTATGATTATAACAAAAGATGTTTTTTATATCGTTTATTAGTGTTCCATAATTTATATTATTATCACTATATCTCTTATATAGATAATAATATACAAGAAACTCGCGTTTCTTGAGCCAACGCGCACGCGGCTCGGTAGCCTGGTCGTTCATCATGGTATTTCAGCCCTTACAAGCGTCATCATCGCCGCTACTCTTCATTGTCTTCGTAGAGCTCTATAATAATCCTGGCCTTCACCTTATCGTGTTTGAAAGGCGGCGCATTTTCTCCCAGGTCTACTGCAAAGACAACCGTGTTACCCATGTCGTCGTTGAACCGTATCTCCGCCATAAACCTTTTCTTAGGCCCTTCTTCAAGTGATTTGAGCAGCGCTGAATAAATCCTTGATATAGCCATTTGTAAGGACACAGGGTTAGAGAGGTCTTGGGGTGTCAGCTTCACCATTGTGAGTTCTTTTAAAACCTCGCCTATACGGGCTTCCCCTTCCTTCACAATGATCTTGCGTACGCTGTCGGAAGACTCGAGGCGCGCCATATCTATGCACCACGCGGGTTTAGATGCTTGTTAATAACCATGCTATTCCTACTTAGGTCGAGTTGTTAAGCGTTTTTAGGGTAACGAATGAGAATTAATGAGAAGCCAGGGGGTTTCATCGATGCCGGCTATTCGTGAGGGTATTCTAGTGTCGTGGGGAAAATTCCTGGATGAGATCTCGGCGGGATGTAATACACAGCTTGGTGGCTTGATAAGACAGGCCCACGTTATGTATAGGTTATTAGAACCAGCCGTAGTATATGCTTACTTACCAAGTTACAAGAAAGTGTTTCGCATAGTAGCTGGTGTAAATGATATAGTAATACCTAGTTCCAACAACGTAACGGAAGTTAGCCTGCCTCTACCCTATATTGCACGTCCCTTCTGGGCTCAGGCGCGTATCTATGATAGAAAGATTCTTTTAGATATATGTAGTAATAATATAGTTAGTTACGTGGATACGGATAAGAAAATAAAATTAAACAAAATAAACATAACTGATAAATATACATATATTCAGACTTATAATCATCCTATAGTTTCTGGAATTATAAGTAATTATTATATAGGAATGAATGATATTTATAATCGTATTAATAGGGTTATGAGCAAATCAATCCATGATATATTATCATTTATATATTTTTATAGAAAAAATATAGTTATTCCTAATGTGATAATGAAAAATGGTGATATTATTATTAATTATATTTTTATTGACGATGTGATAAGAAAAATACTTATCTCCGCTACCTTGTGGTTAACCCGTTGATAGGCTTGGTTTTCTTTTCCGTTTGCGTGCCTGATATTCTTCGGGTGTATCTTTTAATATTATTTCATAGAGTATTGCTTGTTTTCCCGGTTTTGGACGTAGAAGTCTTCCTAGGCGTTGAATAAATTGTCTTCTCGAACCGGTTCCCGATACGATGATTCCTATATTTACATCTGGTATGTCTATTCCTTCGTCGCCGATAGTTGTTACTACGAGGACTCCGCTTTTTGTGTTTTTGAATTTATTAAGGATTAGTTGTCGTTTTTCCGCGGGCATTTCTCCGATAAGAAGATAGGCGTTTAGTTTTTTTGCTATTTCCTTTGCTTGTTCAACATATTGTGTAAATATTATTATCTTGTTTCCTTTATTCAGCTCTTTTAGCGCTATTTCGGCGGCTTTCTCTATCTTTGTCTTTGAGCGGGCTAGTAGCATTTTCATCTTGCCATGCAGCTTTAGAGCTATCTGCGCAGCTGTGTCTCCATGCTTAGCGGCCTCAAGTATTTCGGCGAATTTGCGGCCCTTCGCATATTTTCTGTAGAGGTCGCGTAGCTTTATATACTCCCTCATTTCACTGGTGGCCATTTTTATTTTCACGAGCTCTATTCTATATGGAGCTAGATAGCCCATGCGGACAAGTTCTTCTGCGCTTCTATGATATATTATTCCTCCTAATAGGGGGAACAGCTCTGTGTGTTTACCGTCTTCCCTGATAACTGTTGCTGAGAGCCCGAGTCTCATTGGAGCGGTGCTATATAACGCTATTTTCCTGAACTTTTCTGCAGGCAGGTGATGGCATTCATCTACAACTAGGAGATCATAGTAGAGGCCTAGTTCATCTATATAACGGAATCCTGACTGATATGTTGTTATAGTTATTTTGTTGAGTCTTTTCTCTCCTGAATAGAATACACCTATCATATTGGAAGGTAGATTTGTATATTTTAGTATCATTTCTCTCCATTGGAACATCTGTTCTTTAGTGAACGTTACTATTAGTGTTTTTCTGCGCGCCATAACTATAGCGGCGATCGCGACTATGGTTTTACCGGCCCCCGTGGGTAGCGCTATTATTCCTTTATAATTGTTCTTTGCCCAGGCATCCAGAGCCTCTTTTTGGTAGCTACGTAGCTCTATTCCCACTAGTTCAGCATTATAGTTAAGTGGTTTTTCGCGCAACACGCCAGTCTCATCGCGTATGAGTATGCTACTAGACGATCTTATCTTCTCTATAAAGAGAGTTAGAAAATATGGTTTAAATAATACATGAAGGCCTTCGTGGCTTTTTCCCCGTATGCGTGCGGCGGAGGCTCGAAGAGCATTGCGCAGTTCTTCTCTATATGTACTATACGTGCTCCAGGGGATTATTACTAGGAACTCGCTTGTATATGGATCGCGCCGGATTACCACTGTTTTTTCTTTATTTTTCATCTCTTCAACGAGTTTGTCAAGGTCTCCTATTACTTCAAGATTATAACTATTTATTATAGACACTATATCGTCGGCTGAATAGCCATTTCGCTGTGCGCGCTTTATATCTAGAATAAAGACCGAGCCAACGCCGCGGATATAGCCTTTATAACGCGCAAAACCTAGTATTTCTCTAAATTCTTCATCGCTAAGCCATCGTTTAGCTATTAAGCGTATTTCATTTAGTGAACCGACGCCGTTATTCTCGGTCGCCATTTTGTAGGCATTCCTCCGTATCTATTGGTAATGCTGTATTGTCTATCAGGGAGTATTCAAGACCTATGCATTGCATCTTGTGTGAAAATATCTTCTTCATAAATAGAAGGGCTGGCTTTATAGAATGAAGTATATAGAAATATGCATATCCTTGTTCATATGAAATCGTATCAGATAATTTAAATATATATTCTAGATCCTTATCAAGTACATAATCCTTGTTTACTATAAAAACTATAAAACATTTCTTATAATATTCTATTTTAGTCCTATCCATTAGAATATAATAAACAATACATCCATGTATTTTTCTCTCGGAATTTATGCAACAATACCCTATATAATTATATCCGTTGAAATACGCATCATTTACCGACGCTAATACAAGCTGATCGATCATATCCAGGGTTTTGTCATCCAGTATTCCTGAAAAAACCAGTCTCAGGTCGTCGACGAGGGATGAAGGCACGGCGGGTCACCGCGTGGGTTTATCATCATTTACTTCTCAGCACTTAAAACCACGTTCATCCCCTACAGTGTTGTGTGTTCCTTTTAGAACTAAGGGGTTTTAAAGAATCTTATATAGGTGGTGATGTAATTGCTTATTGGCGTAGTTTCGTGGGTTGTTTATGGTAGCTTTAGTAGAGAATTTATTGGTCGACCCACCATGTTTATCCATCCCCGGCCTATTGTTATTAATGCGTAGACGGCAATTGCGTTTGCCCGTGCCTTTTCAAGTATATCCAGAATAGCTCTTAGTGTTCTTCCGCTGAATACGATGTCCGTTATTACTAATAAACTGTCTTTAGGAGTTAGTAGATCCTTGTCTATATATAAAGAAGAAGTCTCTATGTATGGCCGTACTATGATGCCTTCGTAGTAATTAGTTCCGGGGTATCTGCGGGTCTTGGTGACAATTATTTTTACGTTGTGTTCCTCTGCTATATGCGAGGCTATCGCTGTGAGAAGAGGGTTTGAGACCAGGATACCGGTGGGTTCGAGATCCAGTGTTTCTATTAATATGTATGTTGATAGGAGCTTGTTTAGGCTAGGGTTTTTCACTATTCTTGATGTGTCTATTGGATTGTCGGCTATGAGTCTTATTTCGCTCGATAAAATATTTCTAAAGTTTATTGATGATAAAATAGTGGCTACGATTCGTTCGGCTTGTTCGTATTTAGGTATTATGTTGCCGCGGGTGTATCTGCATAATATAGATGTGGGGATATTGGTTATGGCTGATATGGATTTGTACCCAGTATATTTCTTTATTGCACGTAAAAGCTCTATAGAGAGAAGCCTGAGACGGGTTGTTCTGTATTTGTTTTTGCTGTAATAACGTCTTATTTTATCAATATATACCCGGATTCTTTCCTCGCTAGGTGTATGTAGTATAGGTATGCCTTTACCCCGGGAGTACATGGCTGCATTCCATCGTTATTGTCTCTTTGGCCGTATTCAAGGCTATTTCATCACTTATTGAAAGTTATTTAAGAATTATCGTTAATTATCTCCGGCATTTATATATTCCAAGAGTAGTGATCGTTTTGCGTGGGATAGAGGTAGGATATTATTATTTAATATCGTGTGTCTGACTTAAAATAAACACAGGTGTTTAGGCTATAGGACGCGGGTGTCTGTTATGAAGATCAAGGAGATCGTTAAGGTTGATGGTAAGGGCAGGATAACTATCCCCCTTATAATAAGGGATACACTTGACATAAGGGAGGGAATGTCTGTTCTCTTAATAGCAGATACCGATAAGAAAGAGTTGATAGTTTCCCCCATATCTGGTGTGGCCCGGCTCTGTGAGATCGAGGTTGAGATAGAGGATCGTCCGGGAGCGCTTGCCGAGATAGCTAATCTGCTTGCAAAGCATGGTATCGACATGGTTATAACAAGGTGTACGTCGATAAAGCGAGGAGAAAACGCGGAGTGCTTAATAGTGGTAGATATATCGCGTTCAGGTGTCTCCAGCGAGGATGAGCTTCGCCGCGTACTTGAAACCGCAGAGCCGATAAGAATAGTGAAGGTGAGGCCGCTCCAGACCAAGTAGGAGCTTGCGCCTGGTGCCCTGCGGAACTATTATATAATATCAGGGGGCTTGAGCTAGGTGTTGATAATAGATGGACGGCGTGTGTTTGTAGGATGCTGCGGGTTCCCAGTATCTAGGAGAAAGTATTATGAGCTATTCGATGTAGTGGAGTTGCAGAATACATTCTATAACCTGCCATCAATAGAATGGGCCAAGAAGGTGCGTGATGAAGCCCCTGCCGACTTCGTGTTCACCGTAAAGGCGTGGCAAGTAATAACGCATCCTCCGCGTAGTCCCACGTGGAGAAGGCTGAGAAAGAGGCCGCCGGGCAATATAGATAATTATGGGTGGCTTAAGCCGACTAGGGAAAACATAGAAGCATTTAGGCAGGTTGTAAAGGTAGCGCTTATTCTCAATGCGCCTGTCATAGTTATTCAAACCCCGCCGTCGATGCCATATACAGAGGAGTCCATAAAATGGATAGACGAGTTCTTCTCTATAATCACTAAAGAGGTATCAGAATACCAAATACTAGTTGGATGGGAGCCGCGCGGGCCTTGGAAGAGTGAGGAAGCCAGGAGAATAATAGCGGGCTTTCTGAAGAAATATCCAGTCCTTATACATATAACGGATTTATTACGCGAGGAACCTGTAGACGTGCGTAGTATACTATACACAAGGTTGCATGGGAAAGGAGGCAAGGAAGTAAACTATAAATATAAATATACGGAAGATGACCTGGTAGCCTTATATAAAATAATAGCACGATATAATGTTGACTCCTATATATTATTTAATAACATATATATGAAAGACAATGCTTTGCAGTTTAAAGAATTAATAAAAAAGAAAATATAAATCATTATTGTTTTAGTCTATACTTATAATAAATATAGGTAATTGTTAGAATGATTGTAATGATTATGGCTATAGAAATATAATATACTTGATTACTTAAACCGGATTCGTTCCTATCAACATTATTTGTTATATTATGATTAAATATATTATTTATTAAGAGCCATGTACTATTTATGTTATTTAATTTATCGATAGATATTACTGTTATATTATATATTCCGTTATTTATTTTTATATATTTTGTTATTTTAATAATTTTTTGTTTGGTTATATCTAGATTATATATTAATGTATCGTTTTTAT
>JALVHX010000068.1 GCA_027028805.1 Desulfurococcales archaeon
TAAAGTATCTAGCTGGAGATGAAAAAGGCAAAGACCCTAGTAGAAAAAGTGATTAACGATGAGTGGAGTGGGTATATAACAGGAATAATAGCCAGTGAGACTATCTACTTCCAATTCTTTTCTGTTACTACATGGTTCTATTGTATTCTTTCTTTAAGTATAATAGGAGTATAAAACATTTGCTATCTCTCAAAGTTTAGACTCAAACAAAGTATCTACCGAAAGATATTTATGAAAGAGAGATAAAAAACCCGTGAAAAGATACGAGTAATACTTAGCCTGTTGGAGAAGTCGGGTTCTAAGGTATTCTTCCCAAGGGCGGGCATAATAGAAGTTGTGTCGGTGTTGAAGCGGAGCGGCATGTCGAAAGAGCATGTGTTAGGGGTGGTGGAGAGCTTAAATGCTACATTTATAGTTGTTGACGAGAACGTAATATACGATAAGGCCCTTGAAACGGCTTTAGCAACCGCTCCATCGGGCTTCGACACCTACTTCATTGCACTAGCGCTTTTAACAGACTCCCTACTCATAACTGATGACAAAGGCATGGCAGACAATGCAAGGAGACTGAATATTGACACAATCTTTGTTAGAGAGGCTACTATAGAGGAGATTCGAGCTAGGTTGCATAGTTAATGCAAATTCTCTTGGACGGGAGCACAGATGATGTAGTAATACTTAATTTTAATTAACTAGGCATTATACGAGGGTCCACCGGGATTTAGGGACACGGGATCCCGGCCCCGGAGGCCGGCGTCTATTTATTTCTGTTCATCGATTTATTGAATCCATCTGTCTAGTGGTCTGGCTTTATCTGTTGCGCGTATAAGGTCTTGTATTCTCGGGGAGTTCTTTGCTTTATCGGGGTCTATGCGGTAGTTTCCTCTCTTCGTCTCCGCTAGCTCTTCTATTGGTATGAATCTCCAGCCCATGCCTGTTCCTATATAGTCTACCGCGATGTATGCTTTTCCGCCGGCGCGGCGGGCGAACTCTCTTATTTTCTCGACCTGTTGCCTGGGTATGTAGATCGGGGCCTGTTTCTCGCTCGTCTTTATCTCCAATACTATTATGTGGCCGTTCCTGAGCACCACCATGTCCGGGTACTTGAGCCTTCTCGCCTTGGCGCCGCTCGCCGGGGCCCTTAGGACGGCGAAGCCTTTCTCCCAGAGCTTTCTGGCAAGCATTCTTTCCCTCCCAAACCCCTTCCTCCTCCTAGTATTAGCCATGGCGAGACCACACCTCTCCCGCCTACCTAGAAGCCTCTCGCGGCTTTACCGGGATACATGGAGGCCCTTGTATCCGGCTACTACTCCAGCTGCGCCAGCGATGGCGCGTTTCTATATGAACCTTAGCTTTATCGCTACATTGTATTTCGACTCCAGCTTCCTTATCCGCTTGATCTTCTTGTTGAAGGCTTTTATCATGTTGCGCGGTATCGTGAGGATTATCGTGGAGTCCTCGACGCTTATCTCTACTCCCGGCAACATCTTCTCGATGAGCCTAGCAACCTTCTCCACAGAGGGCGCCGCCGCCCTATACCTCTTGACGGGAACAACAACTGTTTGTTCACCGAAAGTATAGATCTCGTACTCGAGCTCCCCGGAGAGGAAATCCCTCACCTCTATAACGGGCCTGGCGAGCTCCGCCTCCCTGAGCCCCGTGGGAAGCTTAACCGTCATCTTTACCTCATACACCTTGTCGACGTAGCCGTTGCGTATGAATATAACGGTGTCTATGAGGCTCGGTATAACTCCGAGCTCAACCCTCCCTATGAACCGTTGAACCGCGTCTATCGGCGTCGTCGCATGCACGACACCGATCATACCTATGCCGGCCAGCCTGAGATCCGCGTAAAGCCGGAAGTCGGCGTCGCCCCTCATCTCGTCGAACACCGTGTAGTCGGGGCGGCTGAGGAGGAGTATGTCGTGGAGCTCATCAATGTCGGCATAGTTCTTGCTATACTGCGTAACCTCCGCGGGGAGAACCATGTCCCTGGGGGACTCAATGGTCTTCACGATCCTGCCCAGCCTCATATAGTACTCGGCCAGCGCCTGCGCGAACGTCGTCTTACCCATGCCGGGCGCCCCCGCTATAAGTATGCCCTCAGCCCTCTCCTCGAGCCTCTTAACCAGCTTCGATGGGAGGCCATAGTCTTCTAGATGAAGCCTCTTAACAGGCCTCACAGCCGTAACCTCCCATCCATCGCTCAGAGGAGGCCTCGTTATAACTATCCTGTAGACGCCGAGCTGGACAATCGTCGAGCCAGCCCTATCGATCTCTATGAAGCCGTCGCTCCTCCTCCTAGCCTCCTCGACGATCTCCCGCGCGATCTCCTCGACCTCGGCCCTAGACAAAGCGTGCTCGCCTATAGCGACATACTCCCAGTCACCCGGCCTCCCCTTCTTAGCAACGGGGACAACGCCCTCCTTCAAGTGAACACTCATAGTGGTCTCATCGAAGAACTCCTCTATCCTCAGCCTCCTAACACGCGTCGGGGAAACATAGATGACGCGGAGCCCCATAGCCTCGGCCACGAGGGCCTGGACACGGTCACCGGTGATCAATACGCCGCCGACGCTGTAGGCATAGTCCCTGATAACAGCATCGATGGCGCCATAGCCGGCACCGCGGATCTCGTGCAAACGCGGCCTCTCACCCGCAACCTCCACAGAGACAATGCCGCGCGAGGCAAGCTCACGGAGCCTCCTAACCTCGTCCAAGCCCGCGAAACCCGTAGCCCTCCCCTGGTTAGCCTGATGCTCCAGCTCCGCCAGAACAGCTCTATGAATAATAATCCTTCCTCTAACCTCCCCCCTCTCAACCATCCGCGAAACAACACCGGCAACAACAGCGCTCGTATCCGGCACAAACACCTCCTCGGACACACCAGCCACAAGAGACACTACCAGCCCACCCACATCTATGAACAATAACAAACAATCACGAAAAACACAAACACCCTAATTAACACCACCGCTCTCTTATAGAATAGATCCTAGAAAACACTTATCCCAAAAGCCTCAACGGCGCCGCGGCAACCCCCCTATACCTACCGGAAGCCGCCCGGCTCACCGCTGACCTGGCTGGAGAACACGCGTAGAATCACAAGGAGAACAAATAGGAAGAACAAAAACAACGCCAGCAACACAGCTGGGAGAAGCCATGCCGGCGAACCCCTCGACACAAACACTATGAAGGGGAAAACAATAACCACGACACCGCCTCCTCCCCCTCCCCTAGCCTCGCCACCAGCATATAGGAGCAGCGCAAGCGAGACCAGGAAGAAGCCCAGCATGATCAAGAAGAAAGCCGCTACAACCCTCTCAGGGGAAACACCTGAGCCGGCTCCTCCGCTCAGCAAACAATCCGAGCCCCCGTCATGGATAGTATCGTTACAACACCATATACTTGTCTATAGGCAACACATGCTAGGTATGAGATAACGGCAGGGGAGGAAATAAAAAATCATTGATGCATCCTCGGGGAGCCGCGGACTATTGTCCCCGAGACCTTGTCGAGCTAAAAACTGTTAGCGCGTCACCGCCTTAGAACCTGGGGCTCCAGCCCCCCTCAACCAGGTCGAGCTCCTCCATTATCTTCGCCAGCCTCTTCATCATCACCTTCCTCTCGATGCTGGCCACGAGCCTCCTCGTCGGTATGACGGCGTCCGGGTTAACGCTTATACTATCGATCCCGTTCTCGACAAGGAACTCCACTATCTCCGGGTAGACGCTGGGGGCCTGTCCACATATGCTAACTGTTCTCCCGTGCTCGTGGGCCACGCGGATCAGGTGCTGTATCGCGCGGAGCACCGCGGGGTCTCTCTCATCGAAGTAGCCCATCCTGCCGAGTATATCGTTGTCGCGGTCGGCTCCCAGCACCAGCTGTGTCAGGTCATTGCTCCCTATGCTGAAGCCGTCAACGTACTTGCTGAACTCGTCGGCCAGGAACACTATGCTGGGCACCTCAGCCATAGCCCATACCTTGAAGTCCTTGCTCCTCCTAAGCCCCTCATCCTCCATGATCTTGAGCGCCCTCTCAACCTCCCATGTGGTGCGGACGAAGGGCAGCATCACCCATACATTCGTCAGCCCCATTTCTTCGCGAACCTTCCTTATAGCGCGCACCTCGAGCCTGAACGCCGGCTCATACTTGGGGTGTATATAGCGCGACACGCCTCTCCATCCAATCATCGGGTTCCTCTCGGATGGCTCGTATTTCTCGCCGCCCTTGAGGCCGCGGTACTCGTTGGTCTTGAAGTCGCTGAACCTCACCACCACGGGCCTCGGATAAATGGCCTGGGCGACCTTGGCTATGCCCTCGGCCAGCTTGTCCACGAACTTCTCGGGCTTACCTATCTCGATGAGGTATAGCGGGTGCTCGCCGATCCAGTCGCTGATTATGAACTCTATCCTCATCAACCCTATGCCGTCGAACGGTAGATCCTTGTAGTCATCGATCTTGTCGGGCTCGCCCAGGTTCATGTATATCTTGGTGGCTGTAACCGGGTAGAACGGCAACAGCTCCGCCTTGCTCAGGGCGAGGCCTCCAACGGCGCCGGCGGCGGCCTCCTCCTTGGGGGCAACGAGCTCCTCGACAATCCCCTCATATACAATACCCTTCCCGCCGTCAACGGTGACCTCTGTACCGCTCTTAATAACCTCGGTGGCCTTCCCGGTTCCAACCACAGCAGGTATGCCGAGCTCACGCGACACTATCGCGGCATGGCTCGTCATGCCGCCCTCATCCGTAACAATGGCCGCCGCCTTCTTCATCAACGGCACCCAGTCGGGATCAGTCATCTTCGTCACCAATACCTCGCCCTCCTTGAACTCCTGGGCCTCCTTGCTGTGCGGATCAAAGATCACCTTGGCCACGCCGGCCCCGACGCCGGGGCTCGCCGGCAGACCCCTCACAAGTATCTTGGCCTCGGACAGCTTCACTACGTTCTTGCCCTTAACAGCCACCTTCTTAGCCTCCTTCTCCTTCTTAGCGCTCCACACGGTCTCGGGCCTAGCCTGCACTATGAACACGTTCTTCGGGAACTCTAGATCCATGTCGACAGCCCACTCGATGTCCATGTGGCGGCCATAGTGTTTCTCGATGAGCTTAGCCAGCTCAGCCAGCTTCTTAACCTCCTCGTCGTTGAGCGAGGGAGCGTCTGGCTGGAACAACGGATACCTGGGGTCGGGCAGGTGTATCTCCTCGTTCTCGCCCTTCTCGGGGTTGAAGACTATGGCCAGGTTCTTCCTATTGATCTTCCTCTCAACGATCTCGAGCGTCTCCTTGTCGACTACCCACTCGTCAGGCGTAACCTTTCCACCAACAACGGCCTCGCCGAGGCCCCAGCTACCCTCGATAACCACCACCTTGGGGTCGCCGGTGACGGGGTGAAGCGTGAACATTACTCCAGCGCTCCTGCTGTTAACCATCTTCTGCACAGTAACGCTCATCAACGCCCTCTCATGGGCTATGCCCTGAGCGACGCGATAGAATATTGCTCGCGCAGTGAACAGGCTGGCCCAGCAGTCCTTAACCCTCTTCACCACAGCATCCTCGCCGTAGACGTTGAGATAAGTCTCCTGCTGGCCCGCGAAGCTCGCCTCAGGCATATCCTCGGCCGTAGCACTGCTCCTCACAGCCACACGCGGGTTCTCGATACCGAGCCTCCTGGCAAGCTCCCTGTACGCCTCCCTTATAGCCTTCTCAACCTCCTCGGGCATAGGGGTCTGCTTTATCAGCTCCCTTATCTTCCTAGAGGTCTCCTCTAGCTCCTTCGTATTGTTCACGTCAAGGGTTCTCAGCATACCATAGATCTTCTCCGCGAGACCAGTCTTGTCGAGGAAGTATTTATAGGCGTAGGCGGATACCGCGAAGCCCGGCGGGACAGGTATGCCGGCCCTGATCATCTCGCCGAGGTTAGCGTTCTTTCCGCCTACGAGAACCACGTCGTCCTTGGTTACCTCCTCTAGCCATAGGATAAACCTTTTCTCCTTAGGGACCTCGCTCATCGCAACATCCCTCGGTTTGAGACTAATACCTCAAAGTGTTTATAAGCGATTCGCCAGCGACATACACGGGTAAACATATACGTATTAATACATAGCTGGGCAGAGAAATACTTTCAAGAAGACGCGATATAAGTATTCAGCTACTACTGTCTCCTCCGCGGAGAACGCTGGGTTCGGGAGCGGAGCATGCTCCAGTAAAACCAGGCCCTCCTCTTAAGGCTCTGGATCCTCCTATCCATGCCGTCGCTCATGCTATACTGGTACGTTGTCATTATCGCTTTCCTCAACGAGTCACCCGCCTTATACGTCACCGTGGCTATCGCCACTATATGGATCCTTAGAAACTCCTCCATACTAGCCATTATATCTCCATGCCTCTCCTTGAGGAACCCCGTGGTGTGCACGCCGCTCCTGAACTCCTTATGCATTATTATAGCGCGGAGGAGAGGTATGTTCGTGGCTATACCGGTTATAATATACTCTGACAACGCTCTCTCAAGCCTCCTCAACGCCTCCGGACGAGTATTGCCCCACGCGATAACCTTGGACACCAACGGGTTGTACTGGCCGGGCACAAGAACCCCCCGGTCTATGCCGGAGTCCACCCTTATACCTGGGCCCCCGGGCTCCCTATAAGCCATCACCCTCCCCGGGGAAGGCATCATCGTTATAGGGTTCTCCGCGTATATACGGGCCTCTATGGCGTGGCCATGGATCCCTATGTCGCGCTGAGAGATGCTCATCTCGCCGTCGAAAGCAATGTTGATCTGCTCCTTAACTATGTCGACGCCCGTTATCATCTCCGTGACAGGATGCTCCACCTGGAGCCTAGCGTTTATCTCCATGAAGTAGTGGCGCCGCCTCACGGGATCATACAGCATCTCCACGGTGCCCGCACTAGTATAGCCTATCTCCTCCATCAACCTGACCGCGTCCCTCGTTATCTCCTCCCTCTCCTTCTTTCCAAGAATAGGGGCAGGCGCCTCCTCTATGATCTTCTGGTGCCGTCTCTGCACACTACAGTCCCTCTCATACAAGTGCACGACGCTGCTCCCATCACTAAGAATCTGCACCTCTATATGCTTAGGGTTCACGAGATACGGCTCAACATACAGCCTCTTATCCTTGAAAGCATTCTCAGCCTCCTTCCTGGCCTGCTCAAAAAGCTCCTCCACATCATCACCGCTTCCGATAACCCTGATCCCCATACCTCCTCCGCCGCCCACCGCCTTCAGGAGAAGAGGATAGCCATGCTCCTCCGCGAACTCCTGTATATGCTCCGGCTTCTCCACAAGCCTCCATGGAAGCGTAGGGATCCCCGCCCTCCTCGCCGCCTCCTTTGCACGCGCCTTGTCGCCGGCCAGCCGCATGGCCTCGGGAGACGGGCCTATGAACACTATCCCGCTATTCCTCACTCTCTCCGCGAACTCGGGGTTCTCGGACAAGAAGCCGTACCCGGGATGAATAGCCTCGGCACCCGCCTTCTCAGCCGCCTCAAGGATAGAGTCTATATCCAGGTAGCTTGAAACCTCCACGTTCTTAACCATGTATCTCAGGTGAAGGCTCTGCTTATCAACAGCAGTATATATCCCTACAGGCTCATAGCCCAGCTCGCGGACAGCCCTCGCAACCCTGACCGCTATCTCGCCGCGATTAGCTATCAACACCCTCCTCGTCATAAACCAGGCCCCTACTAATCACTTTCAAACCATCGGCTTCATCTCATACGCCCTTAACAAAAACACTGCCGCTTATAAACCCGTATCCATGGATCCCGTAACACCGCTATATCGTATGATTTCTCTTGTCTATCCAGGGGATTTTTATGCTTTATTAATTGTAATACCCTATACCGTTATCACGTAGACAATTGTCTAAATATACAGTGTCTTAATAAACAATACTATATATAAGATATCCTTACGTGTTCAATCCCCCCAAGGAGGCGCAACGACTCACGCGGATCATCGAGCGCCTCGGCCTCGCGGAACACAACCAGATCATCCTCCGTTATCGGGCCAACCCTGTATATAGCCAGGCCTCCCCCGACCGTCTCTATGATATGCGCTATCCCTCTCTCGAGGAAAAGCCTGGTTATAGTCCTTAGGTCGGGCTGCGAGGGAAAAGGAAGCCTGGCGGGATGAGTGTGGCTCGAGAGGCAGTGTCTGAAGAATGGGACGGTGACCCTGTCCGTCTCTCCCTCGAGCAGAACCGCTTCCCCATTAAAGAATACTGCTAAGAAATACTCTATCCGCGTAGCAAGGCTACGGGAGGCCATGGAGGCCATGAAGACGTGGACACTGTCCCTATAGTGTCTCAGCACCAGCCCATATATATCAGTATACGCCACGTCGCCGCGGCCGAGAACAGCCTCTATATCCCACTCCCTGCCGAAAACCTCTATGCTCTCAGCGGGATCATATCGGCATCTCACAGGCCTTACCTCCACGGGGCCGCTCGGCCCCGGCGGCTCCAGCATGCTCCTGGACACATATATCGTGTCGCACTCGGCGTCATCCACAACGTCCTCCGCGAAATTAACCAGTCTCGAGAGAAAAGCTATGTATCTGGTATCGCTGCTCGTAACTATTCTCTGCTCCTTCAATTCGTCGGCCGCTCCCCCTCACCTGTTTTTCTCCGCGAATAGCCTAGACAGCTCGACATAGATGTCGACGGCCCTATGCAGGTCGCCTATCTCTATATACTCGTCCGCCTTATGCGCCATATCAGTGGCCCCGGGCCCATATGAGACCGCGGGGATCCCGTGTTCGCTATAATAGTGGAGATCCAGGCCGCCCGTGCACACCACTTTCCGCGGCCTGGAGCCCAGGATACGGGACGCCGCCTCCTCCACAAGCCTCGCTATCTCTGAGTCGGGAGGCGTGAACGCTGGGGGAAGCCTTGTGACGACCCGTGCCTCAACCCTTGCCCCCACGGCGCGGCCGGCCTCTTCTATAAATCTCCTCAGCTCCTCCTCAACCTTCTCCAGGTTCTCCTCGACAATAGTTCTCCTGTCAATGCTGAACGATACTTCTCCGGGCACAATATTTATGCTGCCAGGAGACGATAGTTTCCCGCCCATCGTTATCGTGGGCCTACGGCTCTTCTCCTCATCATATGTGTATGTGCTGACGCGCTGTTCTAGGAGAGGCTTATAGTTCTCGATCAAATACTTGGCAACATAGACCATTTTCTCGAAAGCGTTATCCCCGTGCCACGGCATGCTCCCATGCGCCTGCTTTCCCTTAACCACGACCTCCATCCACACGGCACCCTTATGGCCTATCCATATAGTGTCGAGGCCGCTCGGCTCAGCTATCACCACCGCGTCAGGCCTAGAGCCGAGCTCCGAGACAAGGTATCCGGTCCCGGCCTCGCCGCCTATCTCCTCGTCGGGCACGAGAGCGGCCTCGACAACTGCTCCATCGTATCCTGTCGACGCGAGATAGGAGAGGGCCGCTATCACGGCGGCGACGCCGCCCTTCATGTCCGTGGCGCCGCGGCCATAGATCCTGTTCTCCACTATACGGGGCTTGAAGGGCTCGGTCACCTTCCACCCGCTCCCGCCCTCAACCACGTCGTAGTGGCCGTTGTACTGGAGGACGCGTTTACCGGAGCCGACGCGCGCCAACAATATGTAGCGGGGCTTCTCGGGCCGGTAAATACTGGGCACGTGGCTCCTAACATAGTCCTCGGGAACCCTGTGAATAGTTACATGGACACCGTGATCGCGGAGAACACCCGCATAGTACTCTACAAGCTCCCCATAGCTCTCGCCGGCGACTGTGGGATACTTTATGCTCTCCACGAGAACCTCCTCGGCGAGCCTATGAGCCCACTGCTCCACCATCGCGTCAAACACCTCCACGGGCCCCGCGTCGCCTGATCCGGAGATAACTAATTAACGTGTCCACCATAATAATTCTTGTCAGCACAGATGATATCGCGGCCAACTATTTATCCCGGCCAATACACGGTCGCCCCCGGCTTCTGGTAGGCGGGCAGGGGCTGGTCAGGATAAGTCGAGCCAGCGGGGCCTGCGGCATGAAGAGGTATCGGATAGAGGGCATCGATGGACGGATCTACGAGGTAGAGGTTTCCGAGGATGAGAACGTTGTGCGCGTCAAGATAAGCGGCAACGGCGAGGATGAATATGAGATAAGGATCATCGAGGTGGACGAGAGCGCTGGCAGGGCGGTTATAGAGGTAAATGGCAAAAGAGTTGTAGCCGAGTACGTGGAGGGAGGCTTCATAGTAAACGGTGTCCCGGGCCTTGTAAGGAAGATCACGGAGATGCCGCCCCTGGCTAAAACGGGTGGGGCCGCTAGGGCCGCGAAGAAGACCGGGTACACGCCCGGCCTCATAGTGGCTCCTCTCGACGGGAAAATCGTTAGCCTGCGTGTCGAGAAGGGGAGCAGGGTTGAGCCCGACACCGTGATCGCCCTCATAGAATCGATGAAGATGATCACTGAGATAAGGGCCGGCGTGAAAGGCGTTGTAGAAGAAGTATATGTTGAGCCTGGAAAGCCTGTGAGGAAGGGAGAAAAGCTCGTCCGCATAAAGCTTGAGGAGGAAAAAGAGGAAGACTAGGATCCAGGCTAGAGCGGCATTATTCCATGTTTCTTCGGATAAGGCGTCATTATAACCTTCTTCCCCTCAAGAACCTCGAGCGCCATATAGATCTTCCTCCGCGTCTCCCTCGGCGCGATAACGTCATCAACGTACCCGAGCTCCGCCGCCCTATAGGGGTTCGCGAAGAAGCGGCGGTACTCTATAAGCTTCTCCCTCATAAACTTCTCGGGATCACTGGCCTTAGCGGCCTGTTTACGGTAGAGTATCCTGACAGCGCCCTCAGGCCCCATGACAGCTATCTCCGCCGTAGGCCACGCAAACACCAGATCCGCTCCCAGGCTCCTCGAGCCCATCGCTATGTATGCTCCACCATACGCTTTTCTAACAATAACGGTTATCTTGGGCACCGTCGCGGAAGCATAGGCGTAGAGTATCTTGGCGCCATGCCTTATTATGCCGTGCTGCTCCTGGTCGACGCCGGGCATGAAGCCCGGCGTGTCCACCAGCGTCACTATGGGTATATTGAAGGCGTCTGCGAAGCGCACAAACCTGGCTATCTTGTTGGATGCCTCTATATCTATGACCCCCGCGTGCACGGCAGGCTGGTTCGCTACAACAGCCACAACCTTACCCCCTATGCTTGCGAACCCCGTGACAGCTGTCTGCGCATAGCCGTGGTGTACTTCCAGGAAAAAGCCGTCGTCCACGATACTGGTTATGATATCCCTTATATCGAAGGGCTTCGATGGATCAGTTGGCACAAGCGTGTCGAGCTCGGGATCCTCACGGTCAGGCGGGTCATCAGTGTTTATGGGCGGCGGCTCCTCGGCGCTATTGGATGGAAGATAGCGGAGAAGGGTTTTCACCAGAGAGAACGCGCTCTCCTCGTCCTCCACCACGAAGTGGGCCACGCCGCTCATGGATCCATGCACGTCGGCTCCGCCGAGCTCCTGGAACGTGACCTCGACGCCTGTCGCGGCCTTGACAACCTCGGGCCCTGTTATAAACATAAGGCTCTTCTTCGTCATTATAACGAAGTCCGTGAGCGCGGGGCTGTAGGCGGCGGCCCCTGCGCAGGGGCCGAGTATGAGGCTTATCTGGGGTATGACGCCGCTCGCCTTCACGTTTGCGTTGAATATCCTGCCGCATCCATGGAGCGCCGCAACCCCCTCCTGTATCCTGGCCCCGCCGCTATCATAGAGCCCTATAACCGGGACACCGTTCTCCATCGCCATCTCTATTACGCGCACAATCTTATCGGCGTGCGCCTCTCCTATGCTTCCCCCCATAACGGTGAAGTCTTGTGCAAACACATAGACTATGCGGCCATCTATCTTGCCGTAGCCTGCAACCACGCCGTCCCCAAGATACTTGGCCTTGTCGAGGCCGAAGTAGCTCGACCTCGTGATCATCATCCAGCCTATCTCCTGGAAACTACCAGGATCCAGCAGCCTCTCTATCCTCTCCCTAGCCGTCAGCTTGCCTTTCCTATGCTGCGCCTCTATCTTCTCCTCCCCGCCCCCCTTGAGGGCCTCGGCGCGCAGCCTCTCAAGCTCCTCAAGCAGCTCCTCATGCTTCTTCTCCGCCAAGGGGGCTAACGCCTCCTCTTCAATACTGTAACCGTGGTGAAGGTGCCCACGCCCCCTATGTTATGGGTGACGGCGATCTCGGGGTCGCTGGCCCTGTATCCGGGGAAGTCTCCTCTAAGCTGCATAGTCGCCTCAACGATCTGGTATACGCCGGTCGCGCCCACCGGGTGTCCCCGGGCCTTCAGGCCCCCGCTGAAGTTTACCTCGGGCTTATCCCCCTTAGCGTATCTGCCGCTCTTCCACTCCTCGACAGCTTTTCCTTTCTCCGAGAACCCGAGGTCCTCTAGCGCCAGGTAGCCTGTTATATGGAAGGCGTCATGGACCTCGGCGTAGTCTATGGCGTCCGGGGCTACGCCGGCCATCGCGTAGGCCTCGCGGGCCGCCTTAACCGTTGACTCAAGCGTTAATAGATCCCTGCGGGAGCCCAGGTCCACGCTATCCGTGGCCATCGCTATGCCAGCCACCTCGACCACGACGTCTCTCCCAGTAGCATTGAGGCTCTCCTCCAACACCTCCTCGTTGCTCGTTATGAGGACGGCGGCGGCGCCGTCGCTTAGGGGGCTGCAGTCGAATAGGTGGAGGGGATCCGCCACCACCGGGCTCTTCAGTATCCTCTCCAGGCTCGTCTTCTTGGGTAGCTGGGCATATGGGTTATACGAGGCGTACTCGTGCATCCTGAGAGGCCAGTGAGCCATGTCCTCCCTACTATAGCCATAGGTCTCCATATACAGGCGCGCCACCATGGCGTTGAGGCCCGTGAAGCTGGCGCCATAGAACAGCTCGTACTCGGCATCCATGGCCTGGGCAAGGGCCTTGGTGGCCTTAGAGGTCAGGTACTCGGTCAGCTTCTCCACGCCCACGACAAGCACCGTGTCCACCAGGCCGGATAATGCTAGCGAGACACCGCTATAGAATGCGGCTCCACCGCTACCGCACGCCGCCTCAACCTTATAGGCGGGTATCCCCCTCAGCCCGCTATAGTCTGCGACAAGCGCCCCCAGGCTATCCTGCTCCATCATGATGCTGGACGCCATGTTTCCTACCACGAGAGCCCTGGGATGCACTCCCCCGGAATCCCTTATAGCGGCCAGGGCCGCCTCCGCCGCCAGCTCGCGGCCGCTCTTCTCATAGAGGCGGCCAACACGGGTCATCCCGACTCCTATGATATATACAGGCTTCTCCAAGACAAATACACCACGCGCCAAGCCTGGAGACAGGGCTTATTCATCCACGAGGTAAGCTTGCCCGGGCCCTGGCGCCAATTGGCGCCAGGGAGTCCGCTATAGCCTTAAATGGAATCTATCCACGGGATGGTTATAAGGGTAGTGTTGAGGCCCACACATTACGCGTTCCCCGGAGCCGCCTGTTTGTTTAAATAACACCAAGTGCATGGAAATGATCCGTTGCTGACGCGTATAATGCCTAGTGGTGAACGCTTTTGGCCGCCGTCGAGCATATAGCGTCGAGGCTTGTGAAATACGTTGCCCGCTACGCCTCGGGACTCGAGATCGATGAGAGCGATCTCAGGAGGATAACGGGCTCCACGATGTACCCCGTTATACGCGAAGCCATCTATGTCGTGGCGAAGAATATTGTCACGGAGAGAAACGGGCTCCCGAGATGCAATATCTGTGGACGCGGCCCCTATACTAGGCGGGGCCTCTATCTCCACCTGGTGCGCGTCCACAGATATGATATAGAGAGGATGATAATAGAGGAGTATAAGAGGATAGAGAGGATTATAGAGGAGAGCCTCTCCGCGGAGAACGGTCGTTAGGGGTAGATTCTCTTCACCGCCCCGCGGGCCGCGGGGCTCCGTATTGGAGTCATCTATCATCCCTACCCATTATATACTCCGAGCTCTACATATATATCGTATCTCAGCCTCCGCTCCTCTATCGTGCTGAGAAACCTCGCCCCCGCCTCCGCGTAGTCCCTCCTGTAAACCCTGTTGGTCACGATCGTTGGGAGCGTGTAGTAGGCGGCCTGTTTCACATGGAGCACCGGGGGCACCGGGGAGCTGGGTATCGTCAGGTCCACGCGTACATAGCCCCATGGAGGTATATATGCGACAGCCCATCCATGGTATCCGCCACCCTTCATCCTATAATGGTAATACTCGCCGCTGGAGCCAGATGTCTCATAGTTAGGCAGATACACGGCACCGATCTCTATATAGGAGGGGATCCCCATGCCGCGCAGTATCGATATGAAGAGATTGGATTGATCATCACAGTCTCCCTCCCTGTAAACGATCACCTCCCATGGATGCCTGGCCGGTATACGTGACCTGTAGCGGGTTCTCTTCGTAACCCAGTCGACAACAAGCATCACCGCCTGGTAGGGCGAGGACGAGCCTTTTCTACGGAAATACTTAACGGCAAGCCCCACTAATGGGTTTGTATAGTTCCATAGACCAGTGGCCTCAGTCAGCGACTTGTTAACACTACCCATGGCGCTCCACGGGGCCGCGGCACTGCTCGAGAAGTTCTCTATTGTTCTGCGGCGCGCATCTAGATCAATCTTGACAATAAACTCGGCCTCCGAGGAAACGGTTTCCCCGGGATCAATCACCGGGTCCACGCCGGGAGGTAGCTCGACGTAGACTGTTCTGCCACGTATAGTATAGTTAGCGGGCTTGCCCTGGACACGAGCCCACGCTATATATGACTCCTGGGTGCTCGTGTTCAAGGGTAGATCATAGATCAAGAGATCGGTCTCGTTTACATAAACAGGCTCATCGCCGAGATTAGTTATGTTTCCACCGATCAAGAGATAGTAGCTCCTCCAAGACCCCCCGGGATCCTCCACGGGCACACCGATACCCGTAGGGATGAGGGCCATGGAGAGAAACAGGAGAACCAATACAACAATACGGGCAGACATATAGATGCGCCCCCATCCACTCCTTATACTATAT
>JALVHX010000069.1 GCA_027028805.1 Desulfurococcales archaeon
ACTTCGCTCATCTATTTCACCCCCAGACCACGCTGTATACGCATTATCTCAGGGCCAGTAGTTAGCTCCCCAACCAATATACCGCCGTTATTTGCTACTATTCCCGTCTTTATAAAAGGTATTCCCGCATTAACAGTCGTTCTCTCAAGCTCTATTCCAAGTATTTTCTCAAGCTCGACGATCTCGCTATCGCTTATATCCGGGTGAACCACTCCCCCGTTATCTGTTATCACAGCAAGCGAACCAGGTATTGATAATCCCATAATGTTTTTCTGGATAACCTCGACGCCGAGAGCATCTTCTATTCTCTTGACTTCGCTTTTTTCAAGGATCTCGCTAACTATACATTTCTTATTATTAGCCAAGATGATGTTTCCCACTGCCGTGTATTTGGAACGTAAAATAACTATGTTTATATCGTGACGCGCCATAACAGGTGCTAGCATATCTAGCTCTTCGTCACCCACGGTCCGGGGAAGCACTATCCCGTTATCATTGCCGGCCATCATAACGCCCACTATCGTGCTCCCGGCGACACGGGTTTCCGCGAGCTCTACGCCGAGCGTGTCAATGATTATTTTCTTCTCAGAACTAGTTATGCCGGGCGGCACCACTGCCAAGCTGTTATTAGCAAATATAAATATCCCTATATGGGGGGAGCCGAATACACTAAGCTTATTGACCGGCAACTCCTAGTTCAACCCTGCGCCTCCTGGTGTTCCTCTACTTTTTTAGCTTTCTTCGACTTTGGTAGAAGAACATACGCTACCTTTTGTTTTCCCTCCTCTTCCTCAACTTCTTCTTCACGGATCTCTACGACGACCTTTATCTTCCGCGGCGGCTTCTCTATTCCGCGGCTCCATATATATTCATTTACTTCATTTGATATTTTGACAAGCTTTATTCCTTCTTTCCTGAAGTGCCTCATAACTGTTTCTCTGATTATACGTATGGCTCTTTTCGCGCGTATTCGTCTCCTACCATAATACACTTTCTTTAACGGTATAACCAAGCTCGCGGTTCTAAGAGCAGTGCTTTCCTCGGACACATTTATTCACCTCCGCGGCCTATATTTATGCTAGGCTTTTAATTTTGTCCTCCTCCAATGTCTTAGCCTGAATCCTCTTCTAAGCCTCATCCTTGTTTTTATTGTGACCCATAGCGGTATAGGCTTGTTTGAATTATAGGCTGCCGCGAGTCTAAGCTTCTTACCTAAAGGCTTATTCCTAGCCATAATATATCACCTATTATCTATTTCTCACGGATACGTATACGCGGCTCACGGTGCGTTTGTTCATAAAGCCTTATTAGGAGCTCTTTCAGGGCTTCATCGGATACAGGTATCCGAAGCCTCCCGGCTTGCGCGAGCGCTATGAGCTGGTCTTCTATGAGAGCGGCAATCTCCGGCTTAACTAGTCTGAGATTAGCCAGCCTCTGTCTAGCACGGGGGCTGAGTATCCTGCGCAAAATAGCCTCCTTCTGCGCCGCAAGCCTTTTCCGCTCCTCCTCTTCCTTCATCTTTCTCTGGAGCTCAAGCATTTTCCTCCTACGTATCTCCTCGAGCTCAGGGTCATAAGACGCCACAGCCGATCCCCCGGGAAAGCGTTGTTCCTTGCTTCCCGGATAGCTTAATAGAGAGCTAATCAGCTGCTTTCAACCATATTATTCATCAAACCTTATTTATCTCCTAGCGTATCGTGGTGGTAGGTATTTCGCTAGCTCCGGGTTTCTTCTAGCGAGCTCCCTCATTATATCGAAAGCTATACTATCAAGCAGAGCTCTCCCCGCCGGGGTTAGTACTCTTCCCTCGCCTTTTACCTGAGCAACAAGATTTGCTTTTTCGAGCTGTTGAAGTATCTTCCTGATAGCATTGCCGCCTGCTTTCACGAAGTGCTCCGGAGCCGAGCCATAGTTTTTCCTTCCACCATATATTGTGCGAAACGTCCCGACACCGATGGGTTGGCCCGACTTATAGAGCTTGCGCAGTATGGATGCCGCTCTGATATACCACCAATCCGGATCCGCCGGGGGTCTTTCCTTATGGGGACTAGTCTTAGCTATATATGCCCAGGCCGGTGGCTTTATTTCTGGAACCTTGTTTTTCAAATACTCGGCCACACGCTTAATCAATAGATCCGCAGGCACCTCAAGCGCTGTCACCATAGCTTTTTCACCACGTAGTCATTATCCTCTATTCTCAAGCCTAAACCGGCTATACCCCCTATACTGGTTATTAACTCTTATACCTTTCCTCGGAGACAAGTATAAATGTCCTACCCCTTATCTCGACTAGCCTAGACCCAGTAAGCGACGCCGTGGTAACAGCTATCGCTTCCCGATCCATGTTCATTGAGACAAGAGCTGCCTTATGGATCCTGATTTTCACGACCCCTTCCTTCTTCAACCTTCTCCTAATCTCCTCTATAACACCGGGCGTGAGCCCTCTTTTACCTATAGCAACATCTATTCTCGAGGACGCCCGTTTCCTCTTGACGAGGCTTTTCCAGTCTTTATCATATATCTTCTCTTCCACCCACACAGCAGGCATGTCACAACAACCCTTGAGCCACGGCCCTCGCTCTGTATCCTAACCCTAGCTGTTAATCCCGGTATCAGGGGTGCATAACAGTTTCTACAATAACCCCTCCTTATATACCTTGGAGGCCTAACCCTCGCCTTACCACTAATCCTCCTGATAAGCTCTATATATCGCCTGGCGAGCTCAATATCCCCACTACGGGCACGCTGAATACTAAGCCTATATAGCCAGACCATCCTCTGAACCGCCATGTCCCTTAGCCTATCTCTTCCACGCGCCACCCCTGCCTCACCAGCCGCTGTTATATGATAGAGAAAAACCCGGCTTATCAATATGCTTAAATTACCAGCCGCACTATTGAACGAGTAACCCGGGTTGATGGTCTTGCATAAAAAGAAAAAGATAACTATATTCCTGCTCGAATCCCCACTAGAGCTTGTCCCCCGCGAGCTATGGCGCCACCCCGCTGTCACGAAGAACGCGCGACGAAGAGGGAAACGGCCTGGCGAAATACTTCTAGATAAAAGCCTGCACTTTGCAGCTATGAAGGATATTAGAGACCATGAAAAACGGGGGAGACCCGATATAGTTCATGCCACGCTTCTCGAGATACAGGGCTCCCCGCTTAACCTTGAGGGATTCGTAGAGACATATATACACACATATACCGGTTCAATATACTATATTAGACCCGAGACACGTATCCCCAAGAACTATAACCGGTTCGTAGGCCTCATGGAGCAATTATTGATAAAAGGACGGGTTCCACCCAACACCGATAAACCACTTATATACAAGGTGCCGGAAGACCTGCCCTCTATTCTCGCTAGAAAGAAAAAACAATTACTTCTCTTAGATGAAAAAGCGCCTAGAATAAGTCTAAACGAGCTCGCAGACATTATATTAGAGGACAAATACGTTATCGGGATAGGCATGTTTCCCCACGGCGATTTCAACCAGAAAATCAAGAGGATCGCATATAAGAGATACTCTATCTACAAGAAAACCCTCGAGTCCTGGATTGTATCCTCGAGAATAATCACAGCCATCGAGATAAAACTAGACATTATCTAAGGGCTCACCGTGAAACCCATTATTATATCGGAAAACAGCAGGGGGTTTCTTCATCGGTATCCTCAGCCGTCCGACGGTTCTTCATACGAGATGTAATCTCCACCCAACATATGCTTAAAGCATTTTCCCATAGTACTTGATCAAGTAGATATAATACTTCTTTACCGGAAGACAATAAACTATAAAAACGCCCTATAGTAGTTTACCCATCTTGGACACGCCGCCGTAGTATAGCCCGGCCAAGTATGCGGGCCTCTCGAGCCCGTGACCATGGGCCGTAGAGCTCCGTGGCCCGTGCGCGGGAAACCCGGGTTCAAATCCCGGCGGCGGCATATTATTCTCCTCTATACCGTGTCACTCCACTTCTATACCGAAGAGAATAGATGCAAGTCTACCAACGCTATAAGTTATAAGCGCCGCCCCCATTGATGCAGCCACGAGCTCTATCATTTTCTTCCTTATGTCAAGATTGGCTGTAAGCGCTATAATGAATCCTACAAGAGACATCGTAAGGGCCGCCATGAGAAATGATAGGGGCACAGCTATCCCTATATCTAGTCTAAGGAAGTAGGGAGTCAACGGTATAGCCGCCCCTAATATATAGAAGAGCCCTGTATAAAAACCTGCCCTACCGGGCTCCTCTAGTTTTTCCTCGCGGATTCCATATTTTTCCTCTGCAAGTATTCTCTGTAACAGGTCAGGGTTCTTTATAGCGGTGTCAGCTATCTTCTCTGAAACATCGTTTGGCAGGCCTTTCTTTTTCATAATATCCATTATGCGGCTTTGAAATACCTGTGGAATAAATCTAGCTGCTAAGACCAGCCGAGTCAACACGCCTAAGCGAACCTCTCTCTGAGCCCTCACACTAGTATAGGCGCCTATCCCCATTGAGAGCGCCCCGCCGATCCCTACAATCAAACCGCCCAATGCGACATTAAACGGATCACCATAAGCCCCTGCCAGACCCGCGGATACCGATAACACTTCTACAACGCCATCGCTCATACCCAGCACAGCATCCCTTACATGATCAAGGAACTCTGCAAGACGAGACTCCTCCTCCACAAACTCCTCCTCATGGATGAGCTCGTCCTCAAGTATCTTCCTTAGATCCGCCCGCTCCTCCTCACTGAGATCACCATGCTCAAGCATTAGTGCATACATCTTTATTGCATTTAGCTCACCTAGCTCCAAGAGCTTAAGGGTAAGCCCCAAACCGAGCACACGAAGAATAATCCTATATAAAGCGATCTTCAGCCTGCTAGGCTTAACAACATCCGGCTTAACACCTCTCTTCTCCAGAAATTTTCTCCAGAAACGCGCGTGACCGGCCTCTATTCGGGCTATTTCTATGAGCTTATCGGATATAGGGGACCCCCTATATCTTCTCGCCAAGACACCATATATTAAAGCCGCCTCTAGTTCATCTTTTAACATCTTTCTAGCTATGCTTAACATATCTATATTACTCAACAATAATTCACCTCTTCTTTGTAGAAAATAACAAATTATTATATTTTTTCTTTAACATGTATATTATTTCTTTTCTCCAAATAAATATAATAAATAATATAAATAATTGGCCAATATCTATAGAAAGAGTTTGATATAATCTATATTTTTCTATAATTAATAATGGATATATGTATATATGTTCATATATAGATAATTTATATAATATATAGTAA
>JALVHX010000070.1 GCA_027028805.1 Desulfurococcales archaeon
CCGAGGAGAGGGCTTATTTCGAGGGAGGGAAAAGCTTCTTCTCCGCGAGCTTCGCCCTCAACACGGCCACCGGAGCCGCCCTAACAGCCTCAACGCTCATAGCCCTAGCGACGCTAACCTTTATCACGGTGGAGGAGAACGTGTTCTCCTACACCCTGATGAGGGCCCGGGGGATAGGTAAGAGGAGGGTGTTCCGCGTAGCCGTGGGCGAGTCCCTGGCATCGGTTATGATAGGCATGATACCCGGGGTTCTCCTCGGGCTCCTCCTAGGGGCCACGATAACCACGATCTTCTTCAGCCTCATAACATCCCCCGCATCCTCCGCCAACGCGCTCGTCACCATAGGCACGCTCTACGGCATAACGATAATATTCTCCATAACCCCGCTAACCCTCGCCGCGATAGCGGCGGTCCCCCTGCTCGTCGCATCCATACCCCTCGTGATCGTGTGGTGGATGTATGGCCGCGTGCTACGCGAAGCCATAGTTCTCCTAGGGAGCCATGTATAGCGTGGAAGAGGTGCATGAGACCGTGTCCGCGCCACGTGTCCAGGCCAAGCTGGTTCCGCCGGAGGGCTTCCGCTCCCCGGGCGTGCCTGTCCGCGTGGAGAGGCTTATCAAGATCTATAGGATAGGCGGCTCGATAGAGGTCCAGGCGCTACGGGGGCTAAGCATGAGCGTGGAGGCGGGGGAGGCGGTGACGATAATGGGGCCGAGCGGTAGCGGCAAGACAACGTTGCTCAACATAATAGGGGGCGTGGACAAGCCCACGGGCGGCACCGTGCTTGTCGGCGATATAAGGGTGAGCGAGCTCGACGAGGAGAGCCTCGAGAAATACAGGCTCGCCACGGTAGGCTACATGTTCCAGGCCTTCAACCTGATACCCGTGTTGACGGCGATAGAGAACATAGAGCTCCCCATGATAGCCCTCGGGATGCCGAGGCACCAGAGGATGAGGAGGGCCCGGTGGCTCCTCGAGCAGGTGGGGCTAGGCGACTACGCGGCCCACAGGCCGACTGAGCTCAGCGGGGGGCAACAGCAGAGGGTGGCGATAGGCGTGGCCCTGGCCAATGATCCGCCCCTCGTGCTCGCCGACGAGCCGACCGCGGAGCTGGACTCCGAGAACGCCATGAGGATCATAAGGCTTCTCGTAAAGCTCTCCAAGGAGCATGGGAAGACGCTTATAGTCTCGACACACGACCCCCGCATAGCCATCAGGACGGACCGGATATTCAGGATCGAGGACGGCGTGATAAAGAGCATACACAGGCCCATAGAGCTCGGGGCCGCAGAGGCATTGTCGCCTACAACGGTGGCGGAGACCATAAAGACGAAGCTGGCGGAGGTCGAGAAGGAGATGGAGGAGCTGTTGATCGCGGCGGCCGCGCACAGGATCAGTGTGGACGAGTTCGATAAAAAATATAGAAAGCTATCCGAGCTCCGGAGCGCTCTCCGAGAACTCCTCGCAAGCCTCGGCCACTAGTCACTGTGCCCCCGCCTCTCCGAGGCGTAGCGGCACAGGTCTCTCAGCGGACACGCATCACACATGGGGCCCCGCGCCCTGCATGTGCGGCGGCCATGGGTTATCAGGAGGAGATGCGCCTCCAGATACTTATCTGGGGGTAGCTGGCTCATCCACCACCCCCTTATATCCTCGTAGCGATCCCTCTCGACGACTCCGAGTCTGCGCGTTATCCTCCGTATATG
>JALVHX010000071.1 GCA_027028805.1 Desulfurococcales archaeon
CCCACCCCTCAACGTCCAGGAGAGCTTCCTCGCCTTGATCTGGGCGATCGTGCTGATGCGCCGCGTACTAAACCCGCAGGGACGCTGGGTCAGAAGAGCCGTTAAGATATGGGAGATCGTGACAGGCGAGGGCGGAATCGAGCCCATAGAGATGTTCAGCTGGGACCCAGTCACCGACACCTTCACGCCCGACGACCCCGAAGAGGTTGTGCGCCGCAGCTTCCGCCTCAAGATGCTGGCGGAGATACGTGGATGGAGCGAGGAGGAGCTACTAGATCAGCTGACGAAGAGGATGGAGTTCCTCCAAGGCCTGCTCGAAGAAGGGATAACGGATTATAAGAGGGCTTCGCAGAGGCTGCTCGAGTTCTATATAAGGAGGCGTTGATGAGAGGATTAAAAGAGGTAGGGAGGCCTTTTACTCCTCCCGGTGCTTCCGTATATAGATTGTTATTTTCTCTCCCATTATCTCCCATTCCCTGACAATATCCCATGCTTCTCCGGACGGCTCCGCTGTCGTTATCTCTATCGTCTTAGAGCGTGTCTCACCGGCTATATAGTCCCTGTGCCTCGCAACCAGCTCGGCGAGCTTCTCCGGGAGCGCGATCACCGTGTCTATGTAGTCGTCGAGGCTTATCCCTAATTCCTTCCTCATAACCTGTATTCTCCTCACAATATCCCGTGCCGCCCCCTCAGCGATCTCCTCCTCCGTGAGCCTCGTGTCCACCGCCACGCTACCCCACGGCTTCTCGACGACGCTATAGCCTTCTATATACCTCGGCGTTATCTTCACGTCGCCGCGTGTCAGCGTGATCTCCCTGCCCTGCAGCACCAGCCTGTGCTCGCCCCGTGAGAGGATATCTCTCGCAACAGGCTCCGGGTTCTCCTCTATATACCTGGTTATCAACGGGGTGAGCTTCCTGTAGCGTGGCCCAAGGCTCCTGGGCACCGGCTCCACGCTATACTCCATTATCTCCTCAAGCCTCTCCACGGGCCTGACCTCTATGCTCCGGGCGTTGGCGAGCCTTGCCAGGAGATCCTTCATGGACTCGGCGGCCTCCGCTACCGCGGGATCACTCGTGAATACCACTACGCGGCGGACGGGCTGTCTGAGCTTGAGGCCGGCCTTCATGCGTGCCGCGGCCACCGCCTCGTATATGTCGCGTATAGTATCCATTTTCTCCTCAAGCTCCCTGTCAATGTATTCCTCGTCGACGCCGGGCCACTCGTAGAGGTGGATGCTCTCCCTGGCGTCCCGTAGCGACGGCCTATACATGTCCTGGTAGATCTTCTCAGCCAGGAACGGCGTGAACGCGGAGGCCATGAGGAGCCATTTCCAGAGCGCGTGGTAGAGAACCGCGTATGCGGCGAGCTTGTCGCCGGTGTTCTCCTCCACCCATACACGGGGCCTTATCAGCCGGATATACCAGTGGCTCACATCCTCCACTATGAATCTCCTGAGGGCGCGGACAGCCTCGTGTACATGATACCTCTCCATGTTCTCCGTAACCTTTTTCACGAGACTGTTTATCCTGGAGAGCATCCATCTATCCTCTATCCTCAACGAGCCGGCGGCCTCTCCTAGGCCGTGGCTGGAGGGGTCGTAGCCGTCGAGGCTCATATATGTTGATGCGAACACGAACGTGTTCCACGCGATCGCGAGATCTCTTCTCGCCTCCTCGACCCACCGCCACGAGAACCTGGGATCCTCCCACACCGTGTTCTGGAGAACCCATAGGCGGAGCGGGTCACGGCCCATCTTCTCGATGGCCTCGTCTGTGCCCACGTAGTTGCCGAGGCTCTTATGCATCTCCCTTCCATGCTCGTCCAGCACGAAGCCGTGGACAAGAACCTTGCGGTAGGGAGCCCTGCTGAAGCCCAGAACTCCTGCTCGGAGGAGGGAGAAGAACCAGCCCCTCGTCTGGTCATGGCCCTCCACTATGAAATCCAGTATAACATCCTCTATGCTCAGCTTCTCCGGATGCCCCTTGGCGGCATAGAACGCTATGGCGCTGTCAAACCATACATCGAGTACGTCGGGAACCCTCCTCATCGGCCTGCCGCAGACAGGGCATTTCAGCACAACCCTGTCTATCCACGGCTTATGGAGCTCCTTGGGCCTCTCGCCCCCGAGCTCCTCGAGCTCCCTCAGGCTCCCCACGACAACCCGGTGGCCCTCGGGGCACTCCCATACCGGTAGCGGGGAGCCCCAGTATCTCTGCCTCGACAACACCCAGTCCTGGAGGTTCTCGAGCATATGCATAAGCCTGTCAAGGGCCCAGCCAGGTATCCACTCCACCTTCCCGGCTTCCTCGACCAGTTTATCCCTGAGCTTGGTGACCCTCAGTATCCACTGCTTAGTCGTCCTCATCAAAACCGGTGTCTTGCATCTCCAGCAGACAGGGTATTTGTGCAGTATACTGCCCTCGTGGAACAACGCGCCCGCCGCACGGAGATCCTCTATGATCACGTCGTTCGCTTTCCTCACATACATGCCCGCGTATTTCCCGGCCTCCTCGGTGAACCTTCCCTCGTCGTCGACCGGCGACGCTATATAGTCGATGCCCTCCCTCCTCGCTACCTCGAAGTCCTCGCGGCCGTGTCCGGGGGCGCCGTGGACAAGGCCTGTTCCCTCATGCATGGTCACGAACTCGGGGGCCATGACGACACGGTGGTACCGGGAGAGCTTCTCCTGGAGGGGAACGAGGTCCCGTAGAGGATGATCGTATTCTATGCCCGCGAGGGCTTCTCCCGGGAACTCCTCTAGGACGACATAGTCTTTTACATCGGCCTCCTCCATGACATTCTTGAGCCTGGCCTTGGCGAGGATAAGGGTGTCGCCGCCAACCCTTACCCTTACATAGGTCTCCTCCGGATGGGCCATTATGAACGTGTTCGCGGGGAGGGTCCAGGGCGTCGTTGTCCATATCAGCAGGTATTCCCGCTCCCTACCCCTCACGGGGAACTTGACGTATATGCTTGGATCAATGAGGTCCGCGTGCTCGATCTCGTATTCTGCCAGGGTCGTCGAGCACCTGGGGCACCAGTATACCACTCTCTCCTCCCTGTCAAGGAGACCCTGATCCGCCGCCTTCTTTATCAGCCACCAGCCGGCCTCTATATACTCGTCCCGCAGCGTGAGATACGGGTTCTCCCAGTCCATGAATACTCCTAGCTCCTTGAACCAGTGGGTCAGTGACTCGACGTTGCGGAGCGCGAGGCCCCGGCACTCCTCTATAAACTTCTCGACACCGATCTTCTCCTCGATCTCCCTCTTCACCCGGATCCCCAGCTTCTGCTCAACCTTAACCTCTATAGGCAGCCCGTGGCAGTCATAGCCGGGCCTGTCGAAGACATCGTAGCCACGCATCCTCTTGTATCTCAGAATAGCGTCCTTCAACACCTTGTTCCACGCGGTGCCTATGTGGGGCACGGCGCCGCTGGGATAAGGCGGGCCATCTATGAAGTTAAAACGTTTACCTCCCCGGTTCTTCTCCTTCACCAGCTTATAGACATGCTTCTTCTCCCAGAAACCCTTAACCCATTCCTCCACCCTATGCGGATCATACTGGCCCTCGACACGCCCAACACTAGGCAATACCTGGACGCCTCCACACCTTATACACGGCCTCTACGCCGTCGAGGACGACGGCATTAGAAAATAGTTATCATCGCGGAGGAGTCATAAATATTATCCCAGCCCTTACCAGGCAGGGCCAGGGAAAACCATGTATAGGGGGAGGCTATCAGGTGTCCTGGCCCTCATCACGGGGGCCTTGTCCCGCGACGGCTCCTCAGAAACTCGGCACTCATCACTCTCTGAGGCGGGGAGGCGCGTGCATCCTCCCCGGATGCGTCCACGGAGCCCTTGTCATCGAGCCTATATAGCCTTGGGTGCTAGGAGGTATTTTACTCGTCCCTCGCCTGTCAGGGCGAACTCCATGTAGAGCGGCATGTCTGTTGAGAACCTTAGCATAACAGTCTCCGCGATCTTTGTGAGCGCGAGGACGTGTTTCAGGTACTCTATGCTGTAGGGCGACCTGCTCGGGGCCTTCACCCTTAGATCTATGAGTGCTGGCGCGTCTCTTGTAAGCCTTGTCTCGGTGACGGTGGCTCCTTTTCCGCGGAGTATGAGCATGTCTTCGCTCGGCGCATCGATCTCGAGCGTGTCCCCAACTACCTCCGCGTCTTTTATAGCGTGCTTTATGACGTCGGCGAGAACCTGTGCCTCTACGTTGAACTCTAGCTGTGTCTCAGGTATCTCCGGCGCCGTTACATCCATGTTTCTGAACCTATACTTTCTCTTTATAGCAGCGTTTATTATGATCGTTATCCAGTCCTCGTCCACGGAGAGCTCGAAGCTGTCGCCCTTCTTTATACGCTTCAATAGCTTCCCGAGATTAGCCATGCTCAGCCCTATCTCCGCGGGCTCCTCCACCTCGTACTCCAGGAAACTGGAGGCAGGCAGATATATGTCTATGAGGGCCGCCCGCGCCGGGTCAAGCGCCTTCATATACAGGCCGTCCTGGTCGATCGTTATGGATACCTCGTCCACGAGCTTTGACAGCGAGTCTATTATGCTCTTGATATACTTGGCCTCCGGGTAGACAACCCTGACCGTCAACCATTGATCCCCACGCGTGGAGCTGTTTAGGCACCGTATAGAGGGGCCGGGGCGGCTTCCCGGCGATGAATAATAGTATATGCGCGTCCTGTTAATTAGGTTAATCCGGCCCCGCGTCCCTGAACACCGGGGGAGTGTCAAGGGCCTCCTCGACGGTGATGGGGCGCGCGCCCAGGGTATCCATTACGAGGTATAGGTCTCTGAGGACATTGTCCAGCTCATGGAACCCCAATACTAGTACTCTGCCGTCAACTATTCTGAGCCTAGGCGTCCTCAGCGTCACTATCATTGGCACCGCCTCCCTTATCCTCGGGATCAATGGGTACTTTGAGCGCAGCCAGTCCCTGTAGCGGAGGAGCTTCACTGTTCTCTCCACGTGCTTCCTAGCCACATCCACGAGCATTGAGGGCGAGAGGCCGTGGCGCCAGTGCTTGCAGTCAATCACTATTGCTCTCCAGCTACCTGTATCGATCCCCACTACATCTATCTCGAAGCGCCTGGGCTTGGACGCGGCCACGCTATGGTATACTATGTAGCCATGGGCCGCCAGGACCTCCATCGATACTTTCTCGAAATCCCTCCAGTCCACTAGGCCCGCTATGCGGCGGAAATAAACACCTCTCCTCAAGCCATGGACAGCCAGGGCGAGCGGGTCTACAACCCTGT
>JALVHX010000072.1 GCA_027028805.1 Desulfurococcales archaeon
GTCTTCGACAACGATGTTCTTGTCCCATAACACCTCATAGTCTCTGCCATACAGGAGGCCTGCCACACGTATAGCGGTCAATGCGGATACACCGTGTCATCTATGCTCCATGCTAAGCCCGCATTGCTTGTAGCCGGGTAGTCCTTAATAATAGCCTGTTCCATGTATATTTTATCTGCCGATACCGTATGGGCAATGAGCGATCCTAGTCCAGCCGGAGCCTCCGCGAGGGGGCTGTGAAGAAGGGGTCTCCGTTAGCCGAGCCCTCCCCTATATAGCCTGGGCCCAAGGGCTCCCGTCTTCTCGGCGTGGGAAACAGCTCTATGGGCTTGGGTGGTGGAGTGTTTCCCGGGATGCTTTTAAGCCTGCAAGCCATTTATACCCCTACGTGATAGGTTGTGTGCGTCCTGGAACGCTCCGTGTTCCTCGTGGTGGTCTCGCTATGGACTGGATTAGTTTGAGGGATTACCTGCTTAGCGGGAAGCCTGTTCTCTTGTTTGATTCAATGGAGAGGGAAGCTGAGACGGATATGGTGTTCTATGCTGGATCCATCGATTACAAGAAGATCTCTATGCTGAGGAGGGAGGCCGGCGGCCTCATATGCTATGTCTCTGGGAGAAGGTTCCGCGAGGCCCTGGGCCTCGAGTTTCTCAACGAGGCCCTCATGAGGCATCCGAGCTATGGCAAGCTTGTCTCGAGGAGGCCGCGCTACGGGGATCCGCCCGCGTTCAATATCTGGGTTAACCACGTCGACACCTATACCGGTATAAATGACATGGATAGGGCTACGACTATAAAGAATCTACACGAGGTGGCTGTCAATATATACAAGGGGTTTGACGTGGAGGCGCGTGACAAGTTTTATGGAGAGTTCTACGCGCCCGGCCATGTACCGGTGTTGACGAGCAGGGGATTGGCTCAGAGGAGGGGCCACACGGAGCTCGCAGTGGCCTTGGCGCTTATAACGGGGTTGACGCCGAGCATGGTTATAGCGGAGATGCTTGCTGAGGGCTCGAGCCTGAGCCGCGGCGAGGCATATCGTTACGCGAGGAGCCGTGGATACATAATGATTGATGGATACGAGGTTGCCGCGGAGGCCGAGAAGAGAGGGTTCCTTAATGACTAAGATAGGAGTTGTCGACACGACTTTCTCCCGCATAGACATGGCGTCTATAGCCATAGAGGTTATCGAGAGAAACCTGCCGGCTGCCAGGATAGTGAGGTATACTGTCCCGGGGATCAAGGACATACCTGTGGCGGCGAGAAACCTTATACTCGAGGAGGGATGCGACGCGGTCATAACCCTTGGCTGGGTGGGCGCGAAACAGGTGGACAAGTACAGCTATATAGCGATGAGCATAGGCCTTATAATGCTACAGATCCTCACCGGCCGCCACGTGATAGACGTCACGGTCCACGAGGACGAGGCCGGTAGCGAGGAGGAGCTGCGCAGGATAGCCGTGGATAGGGTTAGGAAGCATGCGATGAACCTTGTCCGCCTCGTAAAAGAGGGCCGCTCCGCGTTGACGAGATATGCTGGCAGGGGCCTGAGACAGGGCTACCCGGATATAGGGCCTCTATAAGGGTATTCGGGGGAGGCTTCTCCGACGCATTAGCCACCGGATCCGACCCCTTTTTATTGTACAGGTTCCCCTAGTTTTCAACAAAGGGAGACTGATGGGCGCGGCATTCTATGC
>JALVHX010000073.1 GCA_027028805.1 Desulfurococcales archaeon
ATACATAGCTTAGCCCGCTCCGCGTCTCCGACGCGTTGACTATGAATTGTTCATCACCGCCCATGCCTAGGCCATTTATCGTGCCCGTGATCCACAGCCCATGTGTAGCCGAGTAGTCGAGTCTTTTCCCATCATCGGGCATGCCGGGTGTAGCGAATCTATAGAACGCGACATTGGGGCCGCCCGGGCTGAAGGGGTAGAGGATGGCGTCGGGGCCTACGCCGTTTGTGTGGAAAAGATAGTGTCCTGTGGCATAGAAGTATTTATTACGGGGACAGTACTCGACATCGTTCAGCACTATCTCGGTGGAGTTGAACCATAGCGTGGCATCCCATTCCACGGTGACGGCGCCGCCGCCCCTTATAACGGAGACGTATGCGCTCGCGTCGGGCCAGAGGTCTCTCCGCACACCCACCAGGGCTATCGTCGTGTTATAGGGTATAACGGCCACGCCCCGTGCCTCGACTAGGTAGGGTGAACGGATCCTGTATCCCCAGTTAACGACGCCGTTGCTGGATACATTAATTATTAAGGGATCCGAGACGTTGGCCGAGGACACCGTGCCCACAGCTATAAGGTTTCCACGCGTATCGACGTCTATGTCGCTGAGGGTCTCGTTCCCATAGTCCTTGACGACGACCGCCCAGAGCGGCGTTAGATCAGGTGACAGGGCCATCATGAAGGCATCTCTATTTGATCCATTGCCCCGTGCAATGTAGCCGACGATATATGTGTTGTTCATGTATACAATAGAGGCTGTGGCGTACTCGTCGCCGCCCATATCATATGTATAGCCGTAGCTGAAAACCCCTGTATCCGCTACATATACAGCGTATATATCCCATCCATTAATCGAGTACTGGGATGGCGAGCTCGTTATCGATACATACGCCCTTACGCCGCCCATGCCGGTGGCATACGCCATAGTATGGTGCTCGTTATCCACCCCACCGTAGGTGAAGAAGAAGCTTTGGCCAGCCGCCACGGCATGGCTTATTGGGAGCATTGCTAGGACGAGAGCTGTTGTGGAGAATACTAGGATGAATAGACGATGCATAACATCCACGCTCCATAATAAGTATAATGTAATTATAATATAATAAGTTATTCTTTACCACGAATAATTCTATATACAATTACATAGCAGTATGAGGAATAAAAGAGTCGTATGTATTTAATGGACATGAAATCCCGCATCACGGGAAAGAATCCGGGAGCCCGCCGGGATTTATATAGCAACATACTGCTTTATTGTGTTGAGACGGCGTGAGGGGAGCATGCTGTGGGCGAGACGATAAGGTTTCTCGGCAAGGTTGTCAGCGGCGTAGGCGAGGGAGCTCGCTATGTCGCGCTATACCGGAGGGTTCTCAGCCTCGTGCTCGGGATCGACCCTTATCCAGGCACCCTCAATATAGATGTTGGGAGAAACGTCTACAGGGCCCTTGTTTTTCTGCGTCCAAGGGTTATCCCCCCGCCCAGCCGAGGCTATAGGCCCGTGCTCGCATACAGGGCCCGTGTATCCAGAAACGGGGTATATGTTGATGGATACATAGTTGTTCCATGCGTAACTGTTCATGGAGAGAACATACTCGAGTTTATTGCCGAGACAAGTGTTAGGGAGAAGCTGGGTCTGAGTGACGGGGACGAGGTAGAGGTTCTGGTCTCCGAGTAGTCTAGCGGTTCTCCGCGTGAACCGTTAATCGGTCGAGGTGACAAATATATTTCAGGGTAAAAGACTTAAATTATGTATATAATGATGTCTTAGTTACTAGTTATTCGGCGAGCTAGGAGAGGCTAGTGTTGAGGCATATATGGCTACGCCGGCCCATAGGCCGCCGAGGAAACAGCCTCGCCGCCTCAGCCCGCACAGGGGCCGATGATCACGCCCTCTTCAAGGAGCCGTGGGGATGACCCTGTATGTCCGCGGCAGGGCTCTGGACTCGCGAGGAGCTCCGCAAGTTCATAGCGATGTCAGAGGAAACATATGAGCGAGCCCAGGCTCTCTCCAAGGAGTATGGCAAGAAGATCTATGAGGGATTAATGACTGTGCTCTCTTTTAAGGGTGCGAGCGAGGCGGCGGTCAAGTACCTTGACATGCAGTATGGCACTGGTATGCCCATAGCCGTCCTCGACAAGAACAACTTATGGAACATTAACACGGATTTCCTGGAGCGTATCATAAGGTTTATTGATCCGGGGGCTGATTACAGCGTTATAATCAGGGAGGCGCAGCCTGATCAGAACAAGTTTGTGGGTAGAATAAGGCTGTATCTACCAGGCGCCTGGGGCGAGATATCGGCCTTCTATATATTAAATCATCCCACGCCTCGCATGAAGATAATACTCTATATACTTCATCTCGCGATATATGTTAAGACGTTTCTCACCGCCACCATAGCGGAAGTATATACGGGTAGCGAGGAGTTCCTTAAGCTCATAGACGGTATAGATACGAAGCAGGGCGCAATAGAGTTTATGACAAGGCTGATGCGCCGCCGCTACATACCCGAGGACATGTACGCCAAGTCCCTCGAGGCGATAGAGAGGCGGCGCGAGCTCCCCTTCTCTAACCTCAAGGACGTGTTAGAGGATGAGGAGGCGCGCGTATATATAGCCGAGGCTCTTCTCGAGGGTGTTCAAGGGATCCTTATGAGGATACATAAGATGGTTGAGGAGAGCGGGGGCAAGCCGGTGCCACGTGAAAAGGTATCGGCCCTGGTCGGCGAGCTCTACTCTATACTCCACGGGCTTGAGCGCATGGAGCGGGATTATAGAAAGGTTCTCGATAAGCTGAACGATATACTTAACAGGAGCGGCCGCGAGGTTAACCCAGAGAAGCTTAGGAGGCTGCTCGAGGAGATAACCTAGCGTGTTCCATGGGCTCTGGCGGCGCATTCTACTCTAACAGGGTCTCGGAAAACATACTAGTATATGATTACGTGGCTTTGATGAAAAACAGGTACTATTTAAACGTTTCAATTCTATGTATAGACAGGTTTATTTTCGTCAAACACCGGACGGGATACTATATAATCGGGTAAACCCGTTGTAAGGGTGGGCGATAAGCCGTGGACGGTGCCGGATACCATGTGTTGCTCCTACTAGCTGTTCTCCAAGGAGTCTTCGAGTGGCTCCCGGTCAGCAGCAGCGGCTTGGAGACAGCGGTAGCTATCATGATGGGATACAGGTTATCGACGGCTTATAGCCTGGCTTTATCGCTTCACCTAGCCTCGGCTCTGGCGGCCGCTATTATATTTCACGAGAAGATACGTTCGCTCCTACATGGGATATTCTATAGGAGAGACGAGGAGTCCACAGCCTACGTGGTCGCTGTGGCTGTATCCTTTATTATAGGAGGCCCCATAGTGGTTCTCCTCACACGGGTCTCCGAGAACATTGACGCGGCCCTAGGCCTCCTCGCCATAGGCGTTCTCCTCCTAGTCACGGCATCGATCAATTATCTCCGGGGCCGTGTGGAGGGAATGAGTAGCCTCGGGTTTAAACACTATGTGGCGGCGGGTGTCGCGCAGGGTATAGCGGCCCTCCCCGGCCTATCGAGGAGCGGGCTGGTTCTGGGAACCATGGCGTTTATGCGCGTGGTGCCGGAGAAGGCCTATGAGGCATCCATGGTTCTAGGTGTGCCGGTCTTGGCGGCGGCGGGGCTCTACGGCCTATACATGTCATGGGGCCTTGTCTCGGCGCCCGTCTACGCGGCATTGTTCCTGGTGGCGTTTATATTAAACCTATTGATAGGGTATCTTATGCTTCGCTTTATAAGGAGGATAAACGTGGGCGCGTTCACGCTCTTCGTGGCGGCCCTGATAATATTCTCCAGCCTGTTATCGCTTATCGGGTAGGCTCTGAGCCTGTTTACCCGGTGCCTGGGCTTTCTCTGTGTTCCTATATATGCATATCCTGTTGAAGGGACAGTACTGGCACTCCCAGCTCCATCTGGGATGCGTCTTGTTGTGAACAGTCTCCTCTACAAGCTCCTGTATAACAATGTCTCGTTTCTCGAAGGAGTACTCGAGAATCCTGTCCGGGGTTACATAGATCAGTATCCCTAGCTTCGCGTCCACAAGGTTCATGTATACCTGGAGCTGGTCTATGTGATGCTCCCTCGGCGTGCCTATGGCGCTTCTACCCGTCTTTATCTCCACAACGACGCCCTTGTCAGGCTCATAGGCGTCCATTCGGCCCTTAACCTTATACGTCTCGCCGTCCACCACGTATTCCTGCTCAACAGGAGCCTCGGTCACGAACCCCTGTTCCCTGAGAAGCTCCTCGAGCCCGCGATGTATCAAGGCGCCCTGGATCATGGGTGGCTCGAAGCCCAGTGTCAGCTCGGGGAAATTGATCCTGAATAACCTCTTCTGGCTGCAGCTCACCAGCTCGGTGACATAGATCACGTGGGGATCCCTCATCTCTCCGAGCCGGTCCCTGAACTCGCGGAGCTGTTCCTCATAGATCAGTCTCAGTATATAGCTAGACGCTATGGGGAAGAACCGTGGCTCCACGGGCTTATCCCTCCTTATCCCTCATTATACAGGGCGATGGCGCGCCGACCGCTAGTATCGGGGGCCGGTATTTAAAACGTATGAGGCTTCTCAACAGCCTCCTAGTGGTTGGGGTCACGTCCCTCCTCTCAGCAGCCTCCTCTGCGCTCATCCACGCCGCCTCGCATGCATCGCTCCCGGCCCTTGGCTCTCCGCCGGCGTACTCGATCAGGAAATCCAGTATAACATAATGGTATCTGATGCCACGTGTATCCTCGACTATGACCTCGTCCACCCATACAACGCCTATGACTCTGCCGTCGAGCCCTGTCTCCTCCCTGAGCTCCCTCCTCACAGCGTCCACGAGGGGTTCTCCGGCCCTTGGCAGGCCGCCGGGTATGCTCCAGAGCCCCCTGCCGGGCTCCCCGCATCTCTTGACGAGGAGGACCTCGTGGCCCCGTATAACGAGGGCTCCCACACCCACTATGGGGTGGCCGGGATACATCCTGGTCAACGGCACCCACCCAGCACTATCTCGAGATAAGTCTCATCGACTATAACAGCCCTTCCCCTGAAAGCCCTCACCGCCTCCTCTATATCCTCTATCGAACCCTCTACCTCAAGGTAGATGGCCCCTCCACATGTGGCCAACGTGTCTATCGATGCCTCGGTGTCTCCCTTTTTATATAGACGTCTCTTCTTCTCAACGAGGGCCACGGGGCTAAACCCGAGCCTTGCCAGGAGCTCGGCCGCGGCATCATAGCTGTCTA
>JALVHX010000074.1 GCA_027028805.1 Desulfurococcales archaeon
GTTGTAGGCATAGTGGGGGAGAACGGGGCGGGCAAAACCACTCTCCTCAAGATACTCGCCGGGATATATAGGCCGAGCAGGGGCAGGGTGTGGAGGATTGGCAGAGCGGCCTATATACCTGAGAACCCGCTACTCTACTTCACACAACCCACGCCCCGGGAGGAGCTCGGAAGCGTGCCCGGAGGCCTTGAGGTTGCGGCGGCTCTCGGGATACACCATGTTCTCGACAAGCCCCTGGCCAGGCTGAGTAGCGGGGAGAGGAGGAGGGCGGCGTTGGCGGCCGCCCTCGCCGCCGGCTACCCCATCCTCCTCCTAGACGAGCCCAGCGGGGGCCTGGATAGCTGGAGCGTGGAGGCGTTGATGAAGCTTATCGTCGAGGCGGCGGGGAGGGGTAGGGCTGTACTGGTTGCGAGCCATGACGAGAGGCTTGAGCCCATATATACGCGTAGATGCGTGCTGGAGAAGGGTGTGGTGCGGTGCGGTTGATAGGCCTCCTGGTCGGGCTCGTGCATAGAACCCTCTTCTATATGGGTGAGAGGGGGCTGAGGCGGGCCCACCCGGCCGCCAAGATCCCGGCCTCCGCCTTGTTTCTCGCCTCGAGTATAGCGGCGCCCCTGGAGACCGTGGCCGCCGTGGCGGCGGCCGGGATCGCCGGCTACGGCGCGTGGTGGGCGGCCGCGGCCGTGGGGTTATCCTCTATACCCGCGGCGTGGTATGCTTTGACCGCGCTCGCGCTCGGCGCCGCGGGGTTCACGGCCCCGGTGTCGCCCGTGGATGCGCTCTGGATATTCCTTAGAACACTTTCCCTGAGCGCCGCGATACTTGTCTCGGCCTCCATGGTCAGCCCCCTGGAGATCCATGCTGTTCTCCACCGGCTCGGCTCGCGGCGCTCCTCTGTAACGCCCATACTCGTGTGGAGGCTTGTTCCAGCGGCTCTACACGGCTTTGAGGAGAGCCTGGCTGTTGGGAGGGCTAAGGGCGACCCGGTGTATGCTAGGCTGGGGCCGGCCGCGGCGTATATGATCGAGTACGGCGAGATGATCTATAGGGCCCAGTACCATAGGCTACACGCGGCCCCGGCATACCCTGTCCTACCGAGATACACTGCGAGGGCCTCCATCATCCTGTTGGCCTCATCGGTCTTCGCCGCCTCCTCTGCACTCCTCCACATACTCCTCTCCTAGAACAGTCTCCAACGCCTTCTTCAGGAGCTCCACGAGATACCCCTCCTCGCCGGGCACGCCCTCGACGACTACGAGATCACCTATCCTGGCGCCGGGCCCGCCCGGCTCATCCACCACGGCGACACGTATCTCTACACAATACTCCTCCTCCAACAATTCCTTCACGTAGAGAACCCACTGCTCCAGCGTCCACCGCTCATAGCTCTTCTCGCCGTAAACCTCTATCGTGACGACTCTCCTCTCCCTCAACCCGCGCCACCCGCTCCTCTATAGATGATTCGCCGGGGCCTATATATCCAGGATAATAGACAAAACCATTATATCTGATCCATATTGTAGATAGTGTATAGATAGGTGCCCTGGATGTTTTCCGCGGAGAACAGGGCTGGACGGTCTTGGAGAAGCCTCTAGTGGTCATAGTTTCGCCGACTAGCCGCTCCTACTACGAGGTCGCCGCATCCTTCTGGATCGTGGCGCTCGTCTTCGCCGCCGCGGGCGTGTTGCTGGA
>JALVHX010000075.1 GCA_027028805.1 Desulfurococcales archaeon
CTGTCCACTAAGCCTTTAAGCTAGAAGGATGCCGGGTATACCTTATATTTTTAGCCGGCCAACCAGGGCACCACGTTGTTCCGGGGCCCGGAACAGGGCTATACCGGGACAGGGCCGGGAGCCGCCCGTAAGGACACGCTCCTCTGCACAACCCATTTTTCCCACAACCACTGGATAGAGATAGAGAGGGTGCGGGTATTGGATCTATGGGAGTTCGTCGAGCTCGGGCGCGGCTTAACCAACAAGGCTCTCCGCGAGAGATTCGCCACATATAGATCCGAGGCCGAGAACACGTCCCATATCATGAAGCCCCTGGTGGACGCCGTCGAGGACTATACGTTGAGGGGAGGGAAGAGGCTTAGGGCCCTGCTAATAATAGCCGGCTACTGGTCGCGTACATGGGGCTCGAAGCCCCTCAGCGTCATAGAGGGATTATTGGCTGGCATAGAGTTTCTCCAGAGCTATCTCTTGGGCCACGACGATATAATGGATCGCGACGATGTGAGGAGAGGCGGCCCCTCCCTCCACGCATGGTTCCGCGAGAGGTGTAGGGAAGGCCTCCTCGGAGACTGCGGCCACTACGGGGTATCCATGGGGATCCTGGCCGGCGACTACCTCGAGGCCCTCGCGGTCTCCTCGCTCACAGACACCCCTCTACCCCCTGAGAGAACAGTTTTGATCCTGCAGAGATACGCGCGGGGGCTCCGCGAGGTGAGCTATGGCCAATACCTCGACGTACACATGAGCTATATGCCGCTTGCATCCGTTAGGGAAGAGGATGTACTGAGGATACACGAGCTCAAAACCGGTAGCTACACGGTCGAGCTACCCCTCCACATAGGAGTATTAGCCGGATACGGGAAAGACGAGGAGCTCCTAAGAGCATATAGCGACATAGCCAGGCCGATCGGCGTGGCTTTTCAGCTGAGAGACGATATACTCGGGCTCTACGGAGACCCCTCGGTTACAGGAAAGCCTGTTGGAAGCGACGTAGTCGAGGGCAAGAAGACCCTGCTGGTCGTGAAAGCCTATAGCCTAGCCGGCGACGAGGACAAGAGGTATCTGAGAATAGTGTACGACGAGAAGAGAATACGCGGAGAAATAACCAGCGAGGACGTGAAACGCGTACAGGAGATCGTGAGGGAGACAGGGAGCCTGGACTACAACGAGAAGCTCATAGAGAAGTATTATACAGAAGCCATGGAGAAGCTCGAGAAACTAGACATAGACACCGAGGCCAAAGAGATCCTGAAAAAACTCTTCAGATACCTAGTCTACAGGGAAAAATAAGGGAACAGATCAGCCCTGCTCCCTGCCCAACATTTTTCTAAGCTCCTTAATCCTCTCCTCTACGCTCCTAAGCTCCTCCTGGAGCTCCTTTATATCAGCCTCAAGCCACCTCTTATACTCTTCAAGCCACCTGAGCTCCTCCTCGGGCCCCATAGGCGGAGCGGGCGGAGGCGGAAGAGGCTGATAGTATCCCGGATACACGGGCCTAGGCTCGCCGCCGCGCTCCTCCTCCCCCTCATACTGTGGAGGAGCATATGGATAGGGCGGAGCAGGCCACATAGGCGGAGGAGGATACATATACCAGTATCTCCGCATCCTCCTACGCCACCAGTACCCATACCATCCCATCACACAACACCCCACAGACTATTATCACGAAGCCATAACAATACCTTTATCCAAACCATTCAATCAGCCGGGTATAAAAAATAATTCCTAGGATAAAGCGCCGCCGCGGAACTCGGCCTCACCACCACGGCCATGCCGGGGCCCATGGATAGGCGCGGGGCGCATAGTAGGGGTAGTATGGGTAGCCGTACCTGACGAGCCAGCCAGGGACACCGTATACTCTCCAGCAGTAGCCCGGGCCATAGATCCATCCAGGCCTCTCCCATGGCGGGAGATGGCTCCACGGCCCCCTGCCGGGCCAGGGGCCCCGCCAGCCGCGGCCCCATCCCCATCCACCACGCCATCCGTAGCGGCCTGGGAGCCACGCCATATGCATCACCGTTTTTGTGCTATAGCTCAAAACCCTAATAAATGTTTACCGGGATCACTGATATATAGGGCCGCGTCTTTGGTGCGATATCACTAAAAATATGGAGTATAAGTCTAGGCATTAAATTCAGTGTAGCCGGTATCTTGATTTCCGCCGTTGCATAGATAAGTGATCAGGGACGAGGTGTTGCTCGCCTTGTCGGGGCCTCCGAGGCGTGGATGGGCTTGGCGCAGGAGGGGCGGCGGGCCTGGCAGGCCCCCTGTGCCCCGGTGGATAGAGTGGTTTCCGAGCGGAACCGTGTCCTATATCCCCGTGGTCGACGGCCTCCCCAAGGCAGGGCCCCCTATTGTTCTTGAGCTCGACGAGTTCGAGGCGTTTAGGCTGGTCTATTATCTCGGGCTGAGCCAGGAGGAGGCGGCGGCGAGGATGGGGGTGTCGAGGGGCACCCTGTGGAGGCTATTGTCGAGTGCTCGGAGGAAGATAGCTGAGGCGCTGGCCGAGACAAGGCCTCTCGTCATCTCTCCTCAGGGAGGCGGGGAGAATGGCTGATCCTTCACGCGCCTGAAAACTAGGCTGGTATAGGTCTTCTTTACTCGGGGATCTCTTAGTATCGTCTTGACGAGCCTGTCCAGCTCCTCCATGCTCCGTGCAACGGCGACGACGGCTATGTCGTAGTCGCCCGTTATATCATAGACTATTCTTATATAGGGGCTCCGCGCCAGCTCCTCCTCGACCTCTACTATGCTCCTGCCCTCAACCTGTAGGAGGATGAGGGCGGTTATATCGTATCCCAGCTTCTCATAGTTGATCAACACCGTGTACTTCTCTATTACACCGTTCTCCTCGAGCCTCCTTATCCTGGCCGCTATGGTTGTATGGGGCTTCCCGAGAAGCCTCCCTATAACCCTGGGGCCTGCCCGGTGATCCTCGGCCAGCTTCCTGAGTATCTGTATATCCAGCTCATCGACATGCATAGGCGTCTCCCCGAGGATGCTGTTGTACAATGTACATATGTGTAGGTGATAGTTCTTAAATAACGTACCTATACCTATATGGGGCTAGGAATACATTGGAGGATGATGCGCATGGAGCCGGGAGACAGCGATCTCAGGTGGGTTGAGCTACACTTCACGGATCTAACCGGGATCCTGCGCTCCGTCGCTGTCCCCGCCGAGACCTATAGGGAGAGACGCGATAAAGGGTTCTGGAAGCTCGACGGCTCGTCCGTCGGCCTGGCGGGCATAGAGGATAGCGACTTCCTCATACTACCCATACACGAGACGTTTAATAGGCTCCCCTGGAGCCCGGAGAGGGCGCGTGTTATAGGGAAACTCTATAGACACGATGGGAGAAGCCGTGTTGATCCACGCTTCATAGCTGAGAGGGCCGATGAATACGTCAGGGATCAGGGCTACGAAGTCATGCTGGGTGCTGAGCTAGAGTTCTTTCTCTTCAACAGCCTCGAGTACAGCATCGAGCCCCTGAACCAGTATATAAGGATAGGGAGCGAGGAGCCGCCGCCCGCGGGGAGCATAGCATATAAGCAGGGATACGAGCTCGCCTCCCCTATAAACAAGGTATGGGATATCCTGGTGGAGATAGGGAGCGTGCTGAGAAAAGGCTTCCACATAGATGTGACGGCTATACACCATGAGGTCGCCACCGCGGGCCAGGTCGAGCTAAACATACCAGGCCGCGGCGTAGCGGAGGAGGCCGATAATATACAGACAGCGAAGTACGTGGCCAGGAACATAGCCGCGGCCAGGAGCTATACCGCCGTTTTCCTGCCCAAGCCGTTCCCCATGGATAATGGTAGCGGGATGCACATCCATATAAGCCTCTGGAGAAACGGCGCAAACCTGTTCTCGGACCCAGATGATCCAGCCGGTATATCCCAGCTCGCCCGCTACTTTATAGGAGGCCTCATAGAGCACGGCCGGAGCCTTGCCGCGTTCACGAACCCCACCGTTAACAGCTATAGACGCCTTGTACCGGGATACGAGGCACCCATATACCTTGTCTGGGGCATCGGAAACCGCTCCACAGCTATAAGGATACCCAGGGCGGCCCACAGGAGCCCCGGGGCGGCTAGAATAGAGTATAGATCACCTGATCCCTCCGCCAACCCCTACCTAGCCCTCGCCGCAACCCTCCTAGCCGGCCTCGATGGGATAAAGAAGAAGATTGATCCCGGAGACCCGTATCCCGGCAACGTCTACGAGGCCGCCGGAGGCGCGAGGGTTCTGCCCAGAAGCCTCTGGGAGGCGATCGATGAGCTTGAAAGAGACAACGAGTACCTGCGCCCCGTCTTCACGCAGGAGACGCTAGAGCTATACATTGAGACAAAGAAGAAAGAGGCCATGATGCTGGCCCAGTATCCTGCGCCCGCCGAGTACTATTACTATATCAATATATAATAGCGGCTATTACTCCCCGCCGCCACTACCCGCTTTTTCACCACCCTCCCCGCTAGCAGACCTTCTCCTCTCCTCCAGCTCCTTCTTGATCCTCTCCTCTTCCTCGCGAAGCATCTTCTCAAGCTCCTCCGGCGGTATCGGTGGAGGAGTCGTCAGCATCGTGTAGCCAGTATACCCTACTATGCCGGCCAACACAGCCACCATGAGAAACACCGTAATCTTTAACACCAGATACTGTATATTCTCCGGCGCAAAGAACAGGGCGTAGAGATAGAAGACAAACACGGCCAGCGAGCCCACAACCATCCCGGAGCCAAGAGCCCTATCGCTCACCAAGACGCTTCACCCGCCGAGAACACCGGGGACATATAAGAGGATTCCCCCCGGGGAAACACTCGCATCCGCCAGCCTTATCGTTATTTTACTGATCCCATTATAATAATGGTATAAAAACCCTTTATCCAGGGCCAGCAACACTCTCAACAACTACCCGGATCCGGCTTGGGGCAGGCTCTGCCGGTGCATGGCCGTGACGCGTCGAGGAATGATAGAGGAGTGGCTTAAGAGGATAAGGTTCGGCGGTGACGCTGGAAAATATGTCGTGGTTATAAGGTTCCGTGGGGAGAAGGGGGAGGAGCTCGTCGAGATACCTGGCGAGGCCATAGATGATGTGAGGAGGGGATACTTCTATGTAGGGGGCGAGCCTATCCCCTTCCACAGGGTTGTCGAGATAAGGGATAAGCGGGGAAAAATACTCTACTCCCGTATACGGTGAACCCGGGTAGGCGCGGCTTAGAGCCAGCCGCGGAGCTTCATGGCCCTGACTACGCGGTCGACGGCTATGGCGTATGCCGCGGCCCTCATCGGGTGATCGCTATACTTCTTCTGCCACTCATCGAACACCCTGTTGAAGTTCCTGGTCATTATCCTGTCAAGCCTCTCCAGGGCCTCGTCGTCCTCCAGCCAGCAACCCATCCTGTTATGGCTCCACTCTATCCAGCTCATCGTTACTCCGCCGGCGTTGGCGAGTATGTCGGGTACAACGATGACGCCCTTCTTGTGGAGAACCTCGTCGGCCTCGGGGGTTGTGGGGCCGTTCGCTCCCTCGCTTATAACCTTCGCTTTTATATTCTCAACGTTCTTGCTCGTTATAACGTCCTCGGTGGCGGCGGGTATCAGTATGTCAACGGGGAGCTCCAGGAGCTCCTCGTTGGTTATCTTCTTGACTCCCTCCCCCTCATAGTTTATAACGCTCCTCGTCTTCTTCTTAACCTCGATCAGCTTCTCCACGTCGAGGCCGTTGGGGTTATAGACGCCTCCCTTACTGTCGCTCACGGCTACTATTATGGCTCCCCACTCCTTGAGATACTTGGCGGCGTACTGGCCGACGTTGCCGAAGCCCTGTATGGCCACGGTCTTACCCTCTACTCCGCCGATCCATCTCTTCGCCGCCTCCCTAGCCGTCAACGCCGTCCCGTAGCCGGTGCTCACGACACGCGCGTTGAGGCCGCCCAGCTCCGGGGGCTTCGCGGTCACAACTCCCCACGCGTTGTAGCCAGCTATCTTGCTGTACTCGTCGAAGTACCAGGCCATTGTCTGCGGGTTAGTGTAGACGTCGGGGGCGGGTATGTCGACGTCTGGTCCAACGTTCTTGGCGAGTGCGGCGAAGTATTTCCTGCTCAGCTCCTCCAGCTCGCGGGGGCTGAGTTGCTTCGGGTTGACACGTATACCGCCTTTACCGCCGCCGTAGGGTATACCGGCGAGGCTGTTCTTCCACGTCATCCACATGCTTAGGGCAACCACCTCGCCGGGCCTGACGTCCTCCCTGTACCTTATGCCGCCCTTGTAGGGGCCTAGGGCGCTGTTGTGCTGGCTTCTCCAGCCGAGGAAAACCTTTATGCTTCCATCATCCATCCTAACAGGTATACGCACCTGTATGAGGCGCTCAGGGTGGCGGAGAACCTCGACGTAGTCGTCTGGGAGGCCGAGGAGCTTGGCCGCGTCCTTGAGCTGTTTCACGGCCATCTGGTACACGGGATCGTTCTCGTATAGGAGATACGCCTCACTCATATGCACTCACCGGGACACGTGGTCCCCGAGTCCAAACTATATACCGGTCTATACTATAAATATTATTCGGCGGGGTAACATAGCTGTATAGTGTTATATGGTGGGAGAAGCGTGGGTATGTACAGATATATACTAGTACTGGCGCTGGCCGCGGCGCTCATAGCCGCATCCATCCCCAGCCTCCATCCAGGCACGGCGACAGCCGCATACGCCGCCGCCGGCGACAGGATAAGGATCTATTTCCTCCCCATGGATGGAGAGGAGGCTCTCCACGATATAGTACAGCTGATAGATAATAGTGCAAGCTATGTATACGTCGCGATATATGATATGGAGGACATGGATATAGCTCGGGCGCTTCTCAGGGCGCACAGCAGAGGCGTCGACGTTAGAATAGTCAGCGACATGGATACATTCGACGAGAAGTCAGCGATCAACTATCTCCGGAGAAACGGGATACCCGTCGTGCTCGACAACAGGTACAGCGACTATATGCATAACAAGTTCATGGTAATAGACAACGAGACAGTGGTAACGGGCACGGCGAACTTTAATGAGAGAAGCTTCCTCCGCTACACAAACAACGTGGTGATAATAAGGTCTAGGCTTGTCGCCCTAGATTATTACTATGAGTTCATGGAGATGTACCGCGGCCTCTTCGGCGGAGGAAACAGGACCCCCTACGAGAACATATCGGTGGGCGATGCAGTGATCAACGTTTATTTCGCGCCCGACGACGACGTAGCAGGCCATATCATCCCCCTCATAGACTCCGCGAGACACACCATATTCTTCGCCGCATTCACCTTCACCCACTGGGGCCTCGCCGAGGCCCTGGCGAGGGCCGCTGAGAGGGGCGTAAGGGTTCTCGGAGTAATGGAGTCGTGGAACGCGGAGAAGGGGGAGGCCGCCCGCATATACAGCTACCTATCCAGCCACGGAGCCGAGATGAGGATGGATGCGAACGAGTATATCATGCACCTAAAGACCTTCATCATAGACAACGAGACGGTGGTGACGGGGAGCTGGAACCCCACATATCACGCCCAGCTCTCTAACGACGAGAACCTCGTGGTGATAAGGAGCAGGGAGATCGGAGAAGCATATGCACGCTGGTTCCTGGCCCGCGTGTATCCGAGGCCGATGATAATAGTGGAAGCCGTGGATCCCGGGGGCCGGCCCGTGCCGGGAGCCTCTGTGACAGCGGAGGAGCTGTCAAGCCATACAACGGTACACGCGGTGACAAACGCCAGCGGAATAGCGGTTATAGAGCCGCGGGAGGAGTGGAGCATAGGCTCCTCTATAAGAATAACGGTCTCCACAGGCTCCTTTCTCGGAGAAGCCTCTATGACAACGATCACGCTAAAACCATATCCACAACGCATCAGGATAGTTGTGGAAGACACAGGGCTCCTTAACGAGAAGACCGGCGCCATAATAGTGGCCGCCGCCGCGCTCCTAGCCCCCCTCATATATGGGAGGATAAGGAAACACCTCGCCCCGCGGAGAGCCCCGAGGCCGCCACAGCAACGCCGCCGCGCAGAAGCGTCCCATCCAACACGCGTCTTCCCGGGATACCCGTGGAACGATTCATGACAACAAGATTTATCTTAGAAGGATGCGAGAGAACAGTCTCCCCCAGCCCTCCCGGAGGCGGAGGCCGAAGACGCCGCAGGAGAGCCCGGGAGAGGCTAGCGGGAGGTGTATTAAGCTTTGCTGGACGCGGATCTGGCGGGCCTCAGAAAGCTCTTCGAGGCGAGCCCTAGAGAGTATAACCTGGCGCGTGTAATAGTTGTACCCGAAAACGATGTCCTATTACCCCCGTTCACGGGCAAGGCAGTGAAGAGCATGCTGATAAAAGCCAACCCCTCGCTGACAATGATATTTGAGTCCGAGATGAACCCCAAGCCTATAAGAATATCCACGATGGCGCGAAGCGACGACGGCGTCGTCCACTATCTATGGAAGATAGCTGGGAAAAACAACAGCATATCCATGAGGCTAGCCATGGGGGAGAGGGCGTGGTTCTACGTAGGGTTCACGGGCGATGTATCCCACGCCATAATAGATGCGTTGAACAATATCGATGGAATAACCCTGTTCGGTGTCAGATGGAGGCTCGTAGAGTACAGCATGGAGACATACTGGCTCCCAACAGATAATCCCCCGCCGGAATTCAGGATAGACGACGCGCAGGCCGTCAAGGTCGAGATAAGGACCCCCGCCCTGCTCCTGGACCCCTATAAGGAGAGCGTCTACAGGAGGTTCCTCCCTCTCCCAGGAATAGTTTTCTCCTACAACGTCGGCGACCTGCTGAGGATGAAGCGCGGCCGAGACTATATATTGATGGTTGACAGCATCACGATGGCGATGAACGAGACATACAGCATACTGAACACCGTTAAGGCTGTGAAATACGTGTACGGCCAAAAAATCCTGCCAGGCCTCATAGGCTACGCCAAATACATGATCGATAAAAACATACTTGAGCAGTACCAGGGGCTAAAGCTCTTCATAGAAAACCTCCTCATCCACGCACACGTCATGGGTATAGGGACGAGCAGGGCCAACGGTTTCGGCCACGTAACAATAAAGGTGATCCCAGAGGAGTAGAGGGGACGCATGTCTCCACAGCCCAGGATGCTGGAGGGCGAGAGGCTCCTATACAGGGGCACGGTATACATAGTCAAGGGGTTCCAGCACCCGCCGGGACACGTGGTAGCATATCCACGCTACCGCCTAGACGCGTGGCCTCCGAGAAGAATACTCTTTCCAGCCACACGGCTAATACCATGGAAGTGTATAGGGCGGAGGATACCGGTGATCCCCGTAGAAAAGGCTCTCCCAGTACCGTCAAGCTACATGGACACGGCGGCCGAGGCCCTTCAATCACTCCTATCAATGGAGGCGTCCATAGGCCGTGGAGACCTGGCCCTGACAGGCTCCACGGGGCTCTGGGCCGCTGGGCCGGATTCCGATATCGATATAGTTGTATATGGCCGGGACACAGGCGAGGCAGTGTATAGTGCTCTCAAGAGGCTCCGAGCATCCGGAGCAACAAAGCCTCTGACAGGGCCTCCCCTCCTCCACGAGGCATCCAAACACCCCCATCTCTCCCCCCAGGAATACATGGTGCTGAGGCAACGGAGCCTCCTCCAAGGAATCTTTATGAATAGAGGATACAGCGTGAGGATCGTCCCCTACACCAGGGGCTACGCGGGATGCGTGGACCGCGTCGTAGAGAGACGGAGCTATAGGGGGAGGGTGAGGATATTGGAGGCGCTGAGCCCCTATACAACACCCGCCCTCTACAGGATCTGGGCCGAGGGATACGGGTATATTTATCTCTACACGTTCAAGCTCCTCTACACAGAGCTCCGAGAGGGCCTAGTATTAATGGTCCGCGGCGAGATAGAGTTATCCGGGAACGGTGACGAGAGGCTGGTGATCGACCACGGGGAAGCCCATCCACTATACTAGCACACATCCTGTGCTCGACCACTACATACTCGTGGGGCGCCGCGGCGAGCTATACGTGGCGGTGGGCAACACGCATCCACCCGGATACATAGCCGGCTACCTCAAATACGTGCCAACAGACAAGCCCACGCCCTGGCGCGGCGGGGACGGGACATATTATGAGAGGGTGCTACGCCGCTACCACCCCGTAGACGTCAGGAGAGGCGTCTCCTCCATAAGCGATCCATGCCACGACACAATGCTCCCCGTAGTCCACAGGAGCGTTATAAACGATATACTTGAGCCGCGGCAGGCCATGAAACGCATCCTCCGCTCCCCCAGGGACCCTGTAGAGCTCGGAGCCGCCACCATATACGGCGTCCTCGGAGCCCATGGCGCCGAGCCAGGAGCCCTGGGCGTCACCGGGAGCGTGCTAGCGGGCATACACAACCCGCGCATAAGCGACATAGACATAGTGGTGTACGGCGTCAAGCCCTCCTACGCCGTCGCCGAGACTCTTGAGAACCCGCCGCCTCCGCTCTCACCGTTTACGCCGAGGCACCTAGCCGGGTGGGTGGAGAGGCTTATGCGCCAGTACCCGTTGCCCCCGGAGACCATTAAGAGGCTCTACTCGCCGATCCGGAGAGGCCTGGTCGGGGGGAGGGAATACTCTATCCAATACAACACCGGGATCCCCCGGGCATACGGGCTCTGTGATACATGGAGAACACTGGGCGTGACGCGCGTCTCCGGGAACATAGAGCCTACATGGAGCACCCTCAACTATCCAGCAGAGGCCGTGATCAGAGATATCGCGCCTATAGAGGGGGCTAGGCCGCGGGGGAGCAGGCTCCTAGTGTTGAGCTACGACTCCCTCTATACAGCATCCATGTATAGGGGAGGGAGACACGTGGTGGAGGGGCTTCTCCAGGAAAACACTGCAGGGGAGCAGAGAATCCTTGTGGGCGGGGCAGAGCACCCTGGCTTCATAGCACCCCATCCCCGGTAGCGGCCCCGGGGGACGCGCCTATATATTGGAGCGGAGCTCTATGTAATACGGGTTTACGTGGCGGGAGACAACCACAGCACGCTACCACGCGTAGCCACCAATGCCTCGCGGGGAGGGTGGTCTATGTGATCGTTGTGGGTGTAAGCGATATTCATTGCTCTGGGAACAGGGTTGCTGATCTAGTCTCGCGGCTACCAGCGCTCCACGCGGATCTAGTGCTCGTGGCCGGCGACATAGAGTGCGATGAGCCCATAGACCTATTAGCGGAGAGCGGCACACCCTTCTACGCGGTCACGGGGAACATGGATGATATATATGTTAGGAGATACATCGAGGGCTACGGCGCGCTCCTCGACGGCCGCGTGGTGGAGCACGAGGGATTCCTTATAGCGGGGATAGGCGCCTCCATGTATAGGGAGGACTATAAGAAGATAACGCGTCGCCTTGAGGAGGCGTGGGATAAGCCTCTGATAATTGTAAGCCACTACCCCGCCTATGGCTACAACGACAGAGTGTATACTGGGAAACACATAGGTATAAGACGGTTCATAGACCTCATAGACAAGCACCACCCCATACTGTTCCTCCACGGCCACGTACACGAGGACCGCGGGGTCTCGCGTAGAAACGGGACACTTATAGTCAACCCGGGGCCGCTTATGCACGGATACTATGCCGTGATCAACCTCGAGCCCCATAGAGCAGAGGCCCGGCTGGAGAAGCTCTGACCACGGGAGGGTGCAGGGGCTGGTGGAGCCGTGGGAGCGGAGGAGAGTTTGGAGAAGGCTGTGAGGATCCTGGATGAGTCAGGCTACAACGTGGCCCTGACAGGCGCCGGCCTGAGCGCGGAGCTGGGACTACCCATCTACCGCGGAGCCAGCGGGGGGGCCGCCGAGACCATCTCTCTCCTGAGCCGCGAGGGCTGGGAAAGGGATCCCGTGTTCATATGGAGGTATTATCTCGACATATACAGGAGGAGCCGAGGCGCCGAGAGGAAGGGGGGCTATCATCATCTCCACAGGCTCGTGGAGGCCGGGGTCATCCACGCCATAATAACGGTAAACATCGACGGGCTCCATAAACGCTTCCTCAACGATCCTGAGTACCCCCTAGTAGAGCTCCATGGAAGCGTCGACAAGGCCGTGTGCACAGCATGCGGCTACACCTCGCCTATAGAGAAGCTCGACACAGGTACTCTTCCACCTAGGTGCCCACGGTGCGGCGCGCCCATGAGGCCCCGCGTCGTGCTCCGGGGAGAGAGGATCAGGACACGGGATCTTGTACGGGCCATAATAGAGGCGGAGACCGCGGAGGCCATGATAATAGCCGGGTTCTCCGGTAGCGTGGCGCCCGCCAACATGCTTCCCCTCCTCACACATAGGCGTGGGGGATGGCTCATAATAGTTGATCCCAGCCCCACCCCCTACACGAGGCTGGAGCATGTGGTATGGATCCCGTTGACCGCTGAGAAGGCTTTCCGGATGCTTGCGCAGAGGCTGATATAGGCGAGGACTGGCCGCCCAATCCTTCTATGAAGCCCTCCGGGAACAATACCTATTTTTACGCCACCCCATGCTATATCTTCATTCATGTACAAGGGGGCTTGAGCGGAGGCGCAGAAAGGGAGTTGAGCAGGAGTCTTGATGCGCTTTTCCGTCCACGTAGCATAGCTGTTATCGGGGCCAGCAGGCATCCCGGGAAGATAGGATACACTATTCTCAAGAACATCATAGACTATGGGTACAGGGGCAGGGTATACCCCGTTAACCCTAAGGCCACGGAGATACTTGGGCTGAAGGCCTATCCATCAGTCCTAGACATACCGGGGCCTGTCGACATGGCCGTTGTAGCCGTGCCCGCCCCGATCGTTCAGAAGGTGGCCGAGGAGGCTGGAAAGAAGGGCGTCAAGGTACTGGTGGTTATAACAAGCGGGTTCGCGGAGACGGGCAACGTGGAGGCTGAGAAGAGGCTTGTGGAGACCGCTAGGAGATACGGGATGAGGATCCTCGGCCCCAACATATTCGGCGTCGCCTATACACCGATAAGGCTCAACGCGACCTTCGGGCCCGGCAACCTCAGGGAGGGCAACATAGCGTTCATAACACAGAGCGGCGCCCTCGGCATAGCCTTGATGGGATGGACTGTTATGGAGGAGCTCGGGCTGAGCGCGGTCGTCAGCATGGGCAACATGGCAGATATAGATGTAGTAGAGGTATCAGAGTATCTCGCCGACGACCCCCATACACGGGTGATAACCATCTATCTAGAAGGCCTCAAGCCGGGCACAGGGAGAAGGTTCATCGAGGCTATGAGAAGGGTTACGGCCAAGAAACCGGTTATAGTCATAAAGGCTGGGAGAAGCAGGAGAGGCGCGGCCGCCGCCGCCAGCCACACCGGGAGCCTGGCGGGAAGCGACAACGTCTACTCCGCCGCCTTCAAGCAGACAGGCATACTGAGAGCCTATACGGTGGAGGAGATGTTTGACTGGGCGAGAGCGTTCGCCTCACAGCCCCTGCCGCGCGGAGAAAACACTATAATCATAACCAACGGAGGCGGAGTCGGCGTGCTGGCCACCGATGCCGCCGAGGAGCATGGAGTGAAGCTTCTAACGCCCAGCAAGGAGCTACGGGACAAGCTGAGCCAAACCATGCCGTGGTTCGGGAGTCCCCGCAACCCAGTGGATCTAACAGGGCAGGCTGTCGAGGAGAACTATGAGAAGGCGCTGACGGTTGCCTTTGAGAGCGGTGAAGTAGACAATATTATACTCCTATACTGCCGCACAGCAATACTCGATCCCGTGAGCCTCGCGGAGACGATCGTCGAGGTGGCTGGGAGGTACGAGGATTCAGGGAAACCGCTCCTGGTCAGCATGATAGGCGGCGAGGACGTCTACAGAGCCATGAACCTCCTCAACAGGCACAGCATACCCGCGTACCCGAGCCCGGAGAGAGCCGTGGCCGCGCTCTCCGCTATGCTGAGATACAGGTCTTATAGAGAAAAGATCGCTGGCCGAGCGGCTACTTCCTGAGCTCCCCAAACACTATCCTTACCTCGTCTCCTCCCCAGAGCTCCATGTTCTCCCTAGACTCATACAGGATCTCGCCCGTCCTCCTAAGTATCCTCAGCCTACCATAGAAGGGCTGTTCCTCATAGGGTAGAGTTATACTGCACCCAGCCCCCACGCTGAAGCATTTCTTCGCAGACCCCGTTACCGGGTCTATTATCTCGACACCGTATTCCTCGGGGAGCCCCGTGAAATCAACCCTGTCCCCTAGGCTGTAGCGGTACATCTCCTTAGGTATAACCCCCGGCTCCCCTAGATCCCCTGGGGGTATCCAGCCGAGTATGGCCTCGGAGAAAGCGTAGCGGTTATAGAACCAGTATTTAAGCCTATGATACCCCCTCTGGAGGCTGAGAGGCTTACTGAAATATGTGCGCGGAGGCTGATCCCGCCACGCATCGATCACAAGCTCGTCGTCCAGCCACACCCTGCTACCATCATCTGTGACAACATATAACCTATACACACCCGTCTCCGGCACATATAGGAAGCCGCGCCACAGCACGGCGAAGAACTCGCCGGGAACCCCGGGGGCCGGGTTATCCCACCAGACAAAGTTTATCCATTCATGAACCTCCCTCCTCACAGGCCTCAGGCCCTCAGGGGTCTCAGGGGGCTTCTCGCCGTGCCATGTATAGAAATAAGCCTCTATCCCCCGCCTCAGGCCATCCTTCGCCTTATAGATCACGACTCTCAGGCTCAACCAGGACCCCTCCACAGCCTCCTATCCATAATATGGATCCCTGATCACTATAATAATTATGGGAGCATGCCCCGGCCACTGCTAGGGACAAGACA
>JALVHX010000076.1 GCA_027028805.1 Desulfurococcales archaeon
GCAAGACAACGTTGCTGGCTTCAATAATAGAGAATATCTATATTAAAGAAGACATGGGGTTTGTTGCCGTAGACTTTAAAGGAGATCTTGTCGCGCTGCTCAAGCATCTCGGGGTACCAGTTATTAGTATAGACAAATATCCTGTCAACATATTGATAAGGCCGAGGCAAATATCTAGTGCTGACTGGGGGCTAATGCTCTCCGATCTCCTAGCCAAGGTATTTATAATAGAACGTTCGAAGATCTCGCAAATACTGTCATCGGTATTTGTGAATGACCCTATGAGGCCTCCGAGCGCCGAGGAAATATTAACCGATAAGTCGTTATCAGTTCTCGCCCCCGTTATAGAGTTAGCTACAACGATGCCGCGCTATGATGATATAATTAATTTGCTTAAGAAACAGGTTATAGTAGACTCCTCCCGTGGAGGAACAGCGCTTCAAAACATGTATGCTGGTATAATAATATTTCTCGCAAAGACGGCTCTTATGCACAACGCTGGTATGCGGCTTGTGGTTATAGACGAGGCTTGGAGAATCGCTTCCCTAGAAACCGTTATAGAGCTTGTAAAAGAGGGCAGAAGCCGTGGCATAGGAGTTGTGTTGGCAACACAGAACATAGAGGACATCCCGACAGAGATAATAGATAATACGCATACATTAATAGTTTTCGGAACACACAACGATGACTATATAGATAAGGTTAGGAGAAAACTAGGGCTAGCAAAACACATAGTTTCTAAACTGAAATACCTCGACATAGGCGAAGCAATGCTAGTTAATATGCTGGATCCGCATCCCATGATAGTAAAAATAAGGCCTCCGCTTATACTAGAAAACACGTTGCTATCTGAGGTGATGAAAGGTGGGCTTACCTGAGCAGGAACGCGATGAAGAGTGCGGTCGTAGCTGAGTGGCATGTGTTTAATTCACTTTACGGAACCGAGTAGGGCTCCTAGAGACTAGCTTTGCTTTATAATCAATAGAGAGAAAAGAGTAATGTATATTTAGGATATAAATCTCGAGTAGAGAACTGATATGTCTATATGGATAGAAATGGGGGTGGACAAGAAAAATGGGGGGAAGACAAAGGACAAGCATATTCTTTACAAAGCATCGAGAAGAGCAGACGCAGGGGAGGAAGCGGGAAGAGAGACGCGGGAAGAGAGGCAAGTCGAGGTAAATATTATATCCAAACGCCTTGTTCCCCTTAGGATCGTGGTACCTACATCTATTCTTGAAACCGAGCCCACGCTTCTTTTAAAAACACTCACAGCATCGTATCTTATCCGCGCTGCGGCGGTTTTCCGCGTAGAAGACGTTATTATTTATAACGATGGCTCATTGGATGGGGAGAAACACAGGGTCTATGCTAGGATTATAGAGGATGTCCACAAATATCTTATAACGCCTCCTTATCTGCGAAGAATCCTTATTCCGATAAAGAAAAACCTACGCTATATAGGTGCGGCGCCGCCTCTTAGAATAAATATCTTTGATGTATCGGGAAAACCCAGACTTGGCGAAATAAGACTAGGCTACGTGCTCGGGGATAGAGGTAATAGTGGGCCATACAGGGTTCTTCTGGGGGATGTCGTTGCTTATCGATTACGCGGATATAGGGGGGATCCTGGAAAGTTTATTATTGTTCGTATAAAATCTACAAGACCTCCCGTGGCAGTCTATGAGCAAAGCCTTGACAAAGATGTTTATAAGGGCCCAAGGCTTACTGTTGTGGAGAAATTATTAGACGCGATTAGACATGTTCGTGATAAAGAGTGTCTACTCATTGCTACAAGTAGATGGGGTTCTCCGGCGACCCCTGGCTTCCTGTGTAATCGCTTTACCAGAATTCTTTATAAAAATAGAAAGGGGTGTGTCTCAGTATTCTTCGGAGGGCCGAGGCGCGGCCTCTATGAGATCGCTGAGCGCGAGGGATATGTTCTCGATGATATAATGGATTATGTGTTGAATACCATAATACAGCAGGGTGTAAGAACGGTTAGAACCCTGGAGGCCGTGTATGCCACACTAGCTTTAATAAACCCGTTTATACCTTAGATTATGAAAACACCCTGAAGTATACGACACGTGTGCCGTGGTGACCGAATAGGTTTTAATAACTCACCGTGTGTGTAGTGTTAGTGGATACGACGAGGGGGGCTTAGAATGGGTCATAGAAAGAAATCAGCGCCACGCAGAGGAAGCCTGGGTGTAAGGCCGCGTAAGCGTGCTGCACGCCTGGTTCCCCGTGTCAGAAGCTGGCCTGATCCCGCTATAAGTCAGCCGATGCTTCTAGGGTACCTGGCATATAAGGCTGGTATGACTCATGCTATAATAATCGATGATAGGCCGCACTCCAGAACTAGTGGAAAGGAGATATTTGTACCTATAACAGTGCTAGAGGCGCCGCCCATAATAGTGCTTGGGGCACGGTTCTATAAATACAGTATATCGGCGGGCGGCCTCTTATCTATAGGCGATGTTGTTAGAAGTCCGGTAGATGGACTAGTAAAGGTTGCCGAGATGTTTAAGGATAACGAATTCGTTGGTCTAACGGAAAGAGAGCTCGTCAAGAAATATCTTCATGGTCTAAGAAAGAGGCTTCCTAGTCTGGTTAAACCCGATAAGTCCAGCGAGTATGGCTATGCTTTTATTGAGAAAGACTGGGAGGCTAGGCTCGATAAGCTGGCAAGCGGCGACATAAGGGATGTAAGAGTACTTGTATCCACTATCCCTGTTCTTACAGGAATAGGAAAGAAGGCGCCCGAGTTGCTAGAGATCAGGGTCGGTGGCGGAACAATAGAGGACCGGGTTAAATATATTAAAAATATACTAGGCGGCGCGCTCACCGTGAGAGACGTGCTCTCTGGGCCAATTAAGCAGGGCGAGGAAATAAAGTTGTTCAGTGAGGGAGGATACGCGGATGTCATAGGGGTAACTAAGGGTAAGGGGTTCCAGGGCGTTATAAAGAGATTTGGCGTTAAGGAGTTGCCACGTTGGCATAAGCATAGGAAAGGTAGTAGAAAAATAGGTGCTAGGAGCTACGGAAGCGGCGTTATGGCAACCACTCCGCAGGCTGGCCAAATGGGCTATCATAGGCGCACGGATTATAACAAGAGGATCATAAAGACGGGTGAGAACGGTTTAGAAGTAACCCCCAAAGGAGGATTTGTTGGCTACGGCATTGTGAGAACTCATTATGTTCTTCTCCACGGCTCCGTGATGGGGCCTCGTAAACGCGTCGTGGTGCTCAGATATCCCATTAGGCCTCCAGATTGGGTGCCCGAATCCGCGCCCCAGATAGTGTATCTAAGCCTATCCAGCAAGCAAGGCGTGTGACAGGGGGAGGTGCTGATTCATGGTGTGGCGGATCCAGGTTGCTACGAGGCTTGAGGCGAAAAAGACCAGTGTTTACGGAGTGGACGGTGAAGTTATAGAGGAATATAGGCTTCCACCCATATTTTCGCTCCCCGTGAGAAAGGATCTTATACGGCGGGCGTTTTTATCGGAGTTTACTGCAAGGCTTCAGCCCAAGGGCCGCGATCCATTAGCAGGTAAGAGAACCACCGCAAGAAGCTGGGGCGTAGGACGCGGTATAGCGCGTGTTCCTCGCCTCCCCAACGGGACGGCAGCCTTTATATCATTTGCAAGAGGCGGTCACGCAGCATTTCCCCCGCGTCCAGATAGGCGGATCCATGAGAGAGTTAATAAAAAGGAACGAGCATATGCTACGGCCTCCGCTATTGCCGCGACAGCTGTAGAAGAGCTTGTCAGGTCCCGGGGCCACGTCTTTTCTTCGCCTAACATCCCATTAGTGATAACCAGCGATGTCGAGGAAAAAATAGCTAGGACAAGGGATACACGGGTTTTCCTAGAGAAACTCGGTGTGTGGAGCGATATAGAGAGAGCGGCACGGGGTACCAGGATAAGGAGCGGTAAGGGTAAAATGAGAGGTAGGAGATACGTTGAGCCCCGCAGCGTGTTATTTGTATTGACGAGTTTAAGAAAACCATTAGCATTGGCTGTTAGGAATCTCCCGGGCGTAGATGTGGCCACGCCGGCTAATCTGAGCGTACTGCATCTAGCTCCCGGTGGCGAGCCGGGGAGGCTTACTGTCTTTACAAAGGAGGCTTTGGAGGAGATTGCGGCTAAGTACGAGGTGACGGGTATATGACGCTGGATATATATAAGATAATTATACGGCCGCTGCATACAGAAAAAGCGATCAACTATATAGAGAACGAGAATACGCTTGTATTCATAGTCGATAGAAGCGCCACGAAACATGATATTAAAAGAGCTGTGGAGACGCTATTTGATGTAAAAGTAGTTAAGGTACGTACACTGATAACTCCTAGGGGGGAAAAGAAGGCCTACGTAAAACTTGCTCCAGAATATAAGGCGAGCGAAATCGCGGCTCATCTAGGGTTAATATAGCCTTAAGGGGGGTATTGTTATGGGTAAGCGTATACTTCCCCAAAGAATGGGGCGCGGCTCACCAACATTCCGTAATAGGGGCCACTTACGTGTAGCTCCGGCGCATTATCCTCCTTATCACATAGGGGAAACTATTCGCGGCAGAGTAGTCGATCTCATCCATGATCCGGGACGATGGGTTCCGTTAGCCAAAATTGTGCTAGAAAACGGTGATGTATTCTATACGCCTGCTGTGGAGGGGCTTTATGTAGGAAAGGTCATCGAGATCGGGCCAGGCGCATCAATAGACAATGGAAACATTCTTCCACTAGGAAACATTCCCGAGGGAACACAGGTATCAAACATAGAGCTAAGACCAGGTGATGGCGGCAAGCTCGTGCGAAGCTCTGGAGCCTATGCTCTCATAGTGGGCAGAGCGCCAGGCAAGACGTTGGTTCAGCTTCCAAGCGGAAAGATAAAAGATATACCCAATAATGCCCGTGCAACTATAGGCGTTATGGCGGGAGGAGGGCGTCCCGAGAAGCCGCTGCTTAAAGCCGGAGCGGCCTATCACAAATGGCGGGTAAAGGCGAAGAAATGGCCTAAGGTTCGCGGAGTCGCCATGAACGCTGTGAGCCATCCCCATGGAGGAGGGAGCCATCAGAGTGTATCGCATCCGTCAACTGTCGCTAGAACAACGCCTCCTGGGAGGAAAGTTGGACATATAGCTGCTAGGAGGACTGGTAGAAGAAAGGGATAATAGTTTTTGTATATAGTTTTTAATATAAATGGCTTTATTTATCATTAATA
>JALVHX010000077.1 GCA_027028805.1 Desulfurococcales archaeon
CTCTAATACCATAGGGTACTATGTAACTTGTTCCCAGAGACTAGACACCATACCTGTTTCCCCTTTCATCGACGAGGAGGGAAGCACGTGGTATTTCTGGCCGGTGCCGCCATATTTAATATAAGAGGCGCTGTCGTAGAATAGAAACATGACTCCTAGGCACAGCGTGGCCGTCAGCCGAGCCGGGTTGGAGGGTAGGCGTCTTGAGAGCTATTAGTCCTTTGATCGCTGTAATCATGATCATGTGGATAACGGTAAGCATTAGTGTTGCGGTGGCGTGGTGGCTTATAGCGACAACCACCGCCGTAGGCTATGGGACCAGGTTCACGAAACTCGAGATTTCGAGGCCCTTTACTTATGGGAGACTCTTCTTCGTGTTCATAAAGAACTATGGCACATCGGATGTAACCATAACGGGGCTCATGGTTAACAGGCGCTACGTTCCCGTGAGACTGGCCTATGATCCCTACAACCCCAATGTATCCTATGTATATGTGAAGCCCCGTAAAGAGATAGCTATAACCCTGAAGCCCGGCGACATCATAACGCTCTGGGGCATCATGGATAAGCCTATGAGGGCGGGCATACTATATGAGCTCCAGATAATGACTTCCATAGGGTACACGTATAAGGCGATACTCGAGCCCCGGATAGGAGTAGATATAGGTAGTCTCGCCTCGGTCAAACTGATAGCGTTCTATGACGGGAGCGGAGACACCGGATACAATGGCTTCATGGTCAGCTTCGACCCCGTCACATGGCGCTACAGCTTCTGGACACTCGAAAACCCCACAGGAGACCCGACACGGGGAGACGCCTTCATACTCTACGGGGCCGGCGACGCGGTGGGATCACTAGAGGACCCCCCTCCGCCTAAATACAGTGGCTACACACCAGTGATAACGGATCCCACAGCCCTCATAGAAGACTACAACAAGGTCCCCACAAGCCCCCTCCTAATGGTGCTCAACCTCCATGCAAAGCTCGAGGACTGGAACTTCACACTATACAACTATCCACGCAGCGACGGCTACAGACAGATAACAAAGTTCATAATGAAGAACCTGCCGCGCGCCGTCAGAGCCCTCGACTTCATACTCCTCTGGGAGGACCAGTGGAGAAGCCCGACCTGGACAAACACGCCAAGCGACTGGAGATCATGGATAGACCACGTGGTGCGCGTCACATGGATGGAGACGCGGGAGGTAAGGATAGGCGTCTATAGGGCGAGCGGCGGATACCTCCACGTATTCTATATAGGGAAAGACTTCGTCTACTACAAGCCCCACGGCGACACATGGGGAGACAGCGGCTACGGCACAAGCGACACCGTGACACCCGGGCTCGAGGATAGATACGTGTTCATTGAGGGAATACACACCTTCGCGTTCTACGAGATAGGCTATGATGGAGGCTTCTGGATAGCGCCCAGCGGCTACAACGTAACAGTATGGTATATCACGCCCACCAGAACCACAACTCCCTGAGAACGCCGCCGCCCCCATGTTCACGGGAGACGGATCGCCGCGAAATACCTTGCTCCCCCACCTACACGTATCTCCACCCTAACAACCTCTCCCTCAATAAACCTCTTCTCCACAAACGGCGGGGGAGCAGGCTCCGCGGCGACAGTGATGTTGCGTATAATACTATGTGCTACACCGTGTTCTCCGGGAACAGATATGGTTATGTTCAAAACATAACCATAGTCGCCGGGGGTATCAGGGATAATAACGGGGGCCACGATATCCCCTGTGCCGCTGCCCGGGGAAATAATAGCCGCGCCGCCCCCGTATCCGGCTATATATGCAGACACGTTCACTGGAGAAGACGCGTTGGAGACCCTGATCCTGAACACGGCTCTACACCGCCTGCCCGCATAGCCCCTGAGGAGCCCCGGATAAGACACCTCGACCATGGCTCCTCCAAGCCTCACCGAGTACACTGTGTCCTCCTGTATACAGCACTCCCCGCTACCCAGCAGGAAAAACGATAACACTATACGGGAACCGGGCTCCACCACAACGGCCCCGCGAGACATGTTCCCATAGACGCGATCCATGTCGCCAGCCAAGCCATCCACATAAACACCCGTCACCTCCACAGGCTCCGTGCCCCCATTATACAGTATAGCGGAGACGTTCCATCCACAGCAACACCTCGAAGCATACAAGCCTATGACACGCAGCCCCTCCTCGCGGACAGCCCCGCGGCCCGCCGCCCCAAATAACATGATAGCGGCCATCAGGGAGAACACTATGGTCAGCGACACGATGAGAACCAGGGTCAATACATGGGGACGCCGCATAGCCTATCGCCGCGGTGGATCCCGGGTATCCGCTAAGAGCAACACCATGAATCTATAGAAAATAGTCCCCTTTATCCCCCAATAAAACACAAGCCGCGCCACGGATGCATGGCTCTATAAAACACTTATTACCATGAACCCGGGCTAGAGTAGTAAACGCCGACTAAGCATATAGGGGGTTAGCCGTGTTTATACCGCCCGCGTGCAGGAGGAATCCTCCCCGCGAGAAGACTGGTAAGCGAGTAGCCATAATAGGAGCAGGCCCCGCAGGCCTAGGGGCCGCCGGCCAGCTGGGCTGTAAGGGACACGAGGTGCATGTATACGACAAGATGCCCGAGCCCGGGGGACTATTGATCTATGGTGTATACGAGGCGAGGATGAACAGGGCGCTTGTGAGGAGGTGGACGAAAGAGCTCAGCGATCTCCTCGGGGTAGTGTATCATCTCAACACGTATATACCGAGAGACGTCGACTTAGAGGATCTCATAAAGAGCTATGATGCGGTATTGATCGCCACGGGCACATGGAAGACGAGGAGGCTCAACTGTCCCGGCGAAAACCTCCACGGAGTATACTATGCATTGGAGTTCATGGTCGACTACTACCTCACCAAGTATGGATACAAGCCCATGTACTATGAGAGCCTAGACTTCAAGGAGCCGATAATGATAATAGGGGGAGGGTTGACGGCGGTCGACGCCGTTCTCGTATCCCTGGACATGGGGTATAGCGACATAATCCTCAGCTATAGGAGAACCAGGGAGTACGCGCCAGCCGGCAAGAAGGAGTTCGACGAGCTGGAGAAGAAGGGCGTTAAGATAATGGAGCTCACGCAGCCAGTAGCGATACATGGAAAGGAGAGGGTTGAGGAGGTGGAGCTCGTCAGAAACGAGCTCGTGCCAAGCCCCGGAGGCGGGAGGCCGAGGCCAAAGGCTATACCGGGCAGCAACTTCCGCGTCAAGGTAGGCACAGTCATACCCAGCATAGGCCTGATCCCCACGCCGCCGTTCAACGGCCGCGACTACGGCATCGAGCTAACCGAGAAGGGCACTATTAAGACAAACGAGAAGTTCATGACGACGCGGGAAAAAGTGTTCGCGGCCGGAGACGTGAAGCACGGGGCCTGGCTCATAGGGCCCGCGTTGAAGAGCGGCATCGACGCCGCGAAATACATAGACGAGTATCTGCGCACCGGCGTCTGGGAGCCGCCGGCCTAGCCCTTCTCCCCGGCTCTCTTAGAGAAGAAATAGTGTTTTTCACGCGGAAACCTCCCCTCAACCACGTCCTCCACAAACCTCTTGACCGCGTCGACGACAATGCTTGATAGATCAACGTATTTCTCGGCGAAGGGAGGTGTCTCCGGAAACAGCCCCAGGATATCGTGGAGAACCAGCACCTGGCCGTCACAGTAGGGGCCGCTCCCTATACATATGGTTGGTATACTGAGCCTATCCGTTATCTCCGCCGCGACATCCGCGGCCGTGTACTCTATCACCACCGAGAACGCGCCGGCGGCCTCAACGGCCTCCGCATCCCTTATTATCCTACTAGCCTCCTCGCTCCTCCTACCCATCCTCCGGTAGCCGCCGAGCACATTCCTCCTCTGAGGAGTAAGGCCTATATGAGCCATCACGGGTATACCCGCCGCCACAATAGCCTTTATCCTATCAGAATACTCCGCTCCCCCCTCAAGCTTCACCGCCTCAGCCCCCGCCCGCGCCAAGCTGCCCGCGTTCCTCACAGCCTCCTCCACGCTCGCCTCATAGCTCATGAAAGGCATATCGGCGACCAGGAGAGCCCGCGGCGAAGCCGCCGCCACGGCCCTGACATGGTGAACCATATCCGCCATAGTCACCGGCAGCGTCGAGCCCTGGCCATGCATAACCATTCCCACGCTGTCGCCGACAAGTATGGCGTCCACGCCGGCCTCGTCCACCAGGCGGGCGAACGCGTAGTCATAGGCGGTTACCATTACTATTCTGCGGCGCCCCTTCAGCTTCCTTATAGTCCTAACCGTTACCTTCTCCCCCACCCAGCACCGCCTCCTCGATAATCTTGACAAGTAGCCATAGTGTTCTATTAACGTTGCCGCATCCATGCTTCTCCGCGAGATCAGCGGCGAACCCGTTTATATAGTCCACCTCCGTCCTCCTGCCCGCGAGCACGTCCTGGAGCATGCTCGAGTAGTTGTCGCCTGTGGCCCTGGCCGCGGAGACTATGTGGCGCGCCAGGCGCCCTGGATCAAGAACCACTCCCTCCGCACCCGCAGCACAGGCTATCTCCTCAGCCACGAGCCGTGCAAGCATCTCCCCCGGCCTCGACGCGAGAACCCTGTTAGGGGCCCTGAGTATAGCGGTGACAGGGTTTATGGCGGCGTTAACCGCCAGCTTCAGCCACCTATAAAACAACACGTCGCCGTAAACCCTGGCGTCGAGGCCTCCCCTAGCCAATACCCGGGCCGCCTCCATGGAGGCGCCGATGGGCCGCGAGGCCTCGAGTATGAGCGAGCCCCCCTCATGTATCCTTACACGGGCCCTGCCGAGCCTCGTGGCCCCAAAATAGACTATGCCGCACCATGTCCTTGGATGAACCATGCGCAGCTCCTCGCATGCGCCGAACCCGTTCTGGAGAGAGAACACGTGGCTACCGGGCCCCGTTATCTTCTCCAGGAGCCCTCTCGTCGCCGCGACGCTGTAGGCCTTGGTTGCATGGAAAACGATCCCGCACTCGCCGCACGGAGATCCATGGTGGCAGGGGTTGACAGGCACGAGGTATTCTCCGCGGCCCGTCTCAACCAATACACCGCCCGCGCCGCGCACGGCCTCAACGCTCTCGCGGCTACCATAGTAGACGTCGATCCGTTCCACGCCTCCCCTGTATAGATAATACGC
>JALVHX010000078.1 GCA_027028805.1 Desulfurococcales archaeon
TTTTTCTTCACGTGCACATAGATATATGTTGCCCCTATCCTGTAGACGTACTGGTTGCCTACATGGCAATGGTCGCGTAGTACGCGCTCTACGGCGTCCCTGTAGTCCGTGGAGACCACGTATTTATCGCCGCTCTTCTCCACTACACCGTATTTCGAGAGCCACCACAGCCCCCTCTTAACTATGGGTGCTCTGACGCCCAGCTCCCCTCTTATCTCCCGTGCAGTGGCTCCTCCGAGCCCGGTGATTATGGAGAGTATTGGGAGCACCCAGGCCCTCCTCGTCACTAGTAGCACTAGTATATCCATCCTGGTTGGTTCCCGCGTCGTCTTCTCCACGCCGGCCACCCCTCATTATACAACCGTATTGCACCTATTATATTATACAGCTCTCTCGGCGGCAGTGTCTCTAGCGATAGCTATTATTCCGTGATAGTATTCTAAAACATATATGTGTATAATGGTTCATAACCGGGTTGAAGCGGGTTGAGCCGTGGTGGCGGGATTCGAGGAGGAGCGGAGAAGGCTTGTGGAGAGGCTCGTCAGGGAGGGCATTATTGTTTCCGAGAAGGTTAAGAAGGCCTTTCTCGCCGTTCCTAGGGAGGAGTTTGTGCCGCCCGAGCACAGGCCCTGGGCCTACGAGGATCACCCGCTCCCAATAGGGTATGGGCAGACTATTAGCGCGCCCCACATGGTCGCTATTATGACTGAGAGGCTTGACCCGATGCCGGGTGACAGGGTATTGGAGGTGGGCACGGGATCTGGTTATCAGGCGGCTATACTCGCTGAGATCGTTGCGAAAAACGATCCAAGCGGCCGTGGCCACGTGTTCACCATAGAGAGGATAAAAGAGCTCGCGGAGTTTGCCAGGAGGAATCTCGAGAAAACAGGGTATATACGCTACGTGACAGTGATAGTGGGTGATGGCACGCTCGGCTACCCCGATATGGCGCCATACGACAGGATAATAGTGACAGCCGCGGCTCCCCGGATCCCTCCCCCGTTAATAGAACAGCTGAGGGTGGGGGGTCGGATGGTTATACCTGTCGGGGACGCGTGGGGCCAGGAGCTCCTGGTTGTCGATAAGACTGAGAAAGGCATTAGGGTTAAGAGAGACGTCCCCTGTGTATTCGTGCCCCTTATAGGGAGGTTTGGGTGGAGGGACTAGCCGAACCAGGCTTCGAGCCCCATCTGGCGTCCGCGGAAGTATTCTCTATAAGCCTTACGCAGCCTCTCGACGGCGTTCTTGACCCTCTTCTCGCTGAAATCGTGTTCCTCGACAAGGATCTCGTGTATCTTCTTCTCATCGGGCTCCCTCCACTCGATCTTATAGTTGCTCGTGACCTGTGGGTTGAGGAACATCTTCCTGATCTCGACGGGGTCTATGGGGAAGGCCGTTGAGGGGAACATTTTCGCGACACGCTCTATGCTTCCATAGGTCTTTATCAACATGTATGCTTTCTTCGGCCCAACCCCTTTTACTCCGTCAGGGTTGTAGTCTGTCCCTATGAGTATCGCTATATCTATCAACTGTTCCCGCGTTATGCCGAGCTTCTCGAGAAGCTTGTCGAGCTCTATGAGCTCGGGCTTTATCTCTACGTATATGTTTTTGCGGGGAAGCTTTCTCCTGCCCGAAATCGTTAGGTTGCGTACAAGCCGGGGCGAGCCGAAGAGCAGGGAGTCGTAGTCCTGGCTGCCCACAGCCCACGCGTCTCCTCGCCTAGCCATATAGGCCGCCTGGGCCTCCCCCTCCGCCGGCGCCTGCACCCAGGGAACACCCATTGCGTCGAGAAGCCTCTTCGCCTCCTCCACCATGTCCTGGGTAAGCCTCCCGGAGGCCTGGGCGTATCTCCTGGCGGCCTCTAGGTCGCCTCTCCTGAGAGCCTCCTCATACCTCTTCGCGGCCTCCTCCCTGACCTGTCTCCTCCTCTCGATCTCGGCGGCCTTGAGCTCCGGCGGCTTCCCATCGAAAACATAGACGGGCTTGATCCCGTTCTCCATCAGGTTGATCGTTCGATAGAAAAGGCCGCTTAGATGGCTCGTAACCCTGCCCTGGCTATCCATGAGCGGCGTCCCATCGGGCTGTCTTATGGCGGCTAGGAACTGGTATAGAGCGTTATATGCATCCAGGGTGATCACTTTCCTGCTCAGCTCCCTGAGATCATCTATAACCTTCTTCGCCTCCTCCGGTATAATGTCCTTGAGGTTAACGCCCATGAAAGGTCACCCCGTCTCCCGCCCCTAGAGGATCCCTTGTGATAAGATATTATTTCGCGTATCGAATATTTTGTTTACCACGGTTTCCGCGGCCATGCGGGGGCTGGCGTGTCCTTATCCGCGTTATTGGTGATTAATCATGTATGCTGGTAGAGATGGGCGGGGCGCTGGGCGCTTGGAGAGGAGAGGCGTCGCCTATAACCCCTATATCTTCCCGGTCAACAACATCCACGGCCCCGGCGCTGCGGGCGAATGGGGTAGCGGCGGGATCTTCGGGTTAACCGTTTACAGGGGCGTATTATACTATACCCTGGCTTTTGATGCAAAGGCGTATTTTATCAGGCTCGGCGGAGGAGACTGGATCTCCGATATAGAGGTCTACGACTTCTGCCTTGTATGCGGTGGTGGCTCCTCATGTAGTCGTAGAGAATGCCATAGGACGAGCGGCGGGGACACGTATAACGCGGTCGCATCCATCGACAACTATATTTATTTCGGCGGATGGGTTCATGCGCCGGTGAAGTATCTGCGCGAGGGGCTTCTAGGACGCCTAGACTTTACGAACAAGTATAGCCACGTGCATAGATACGATATAGATGAACACAAAATTGAGCTCGTATGGAGGGAGGGGCTGGGGAGCCCGGATAAGTGGGCCGGGGAGATAAGCGATATAATATATGATCCCCTTGAGAACAGGCTCCTCCTTCCCCGCGGCGACGGGATGGAGAGGCTCGGCGTATACATGGTTGAGCCGGGGCCCCGTGATGGAAATAAGGCGGTCGAGCTAAGCGATAGGCCGTGCCTCAAGGGCGCCATCTACTATGACTATGCGTGCTTCGATATAAGCCGCTGGGACAGGATAAGGGGTTTTCAGTGCTACGACTTGGTTGAGAGGAAGTGGAGTATAGTAGAGGAGATCCAGTATCCCCTAAGGGCGGTTGATGGCGAGCCTGTGGAGAAAACCCATGTTGGACACGTGAACGCGGTTGCGGGAAAACTCGTGTTTTTCGTGAAATCAGGCATGCTTATAGCAGAGCCCTTTGAAGAGGAGTGGGGTTTTGCCCGTCTCCTAGACTTTACTGATACACACTATACTCCCTCGCGCACAAAACCGCTTGTGCTGGGAGGAGGCGTCCTGACGGCGTATAGCCCCTACACACACGCCGTGTTATTTGAAAAACCCGGCACTCCCTCGCCCCATAGCCTCCGCGCGAATGATGTTGTTGGGCCGAGCCTCCTAGTCTACTATACTCCACCAGCCCCCCGGATAGTGGCGGCTCTAGGGGCCCGTGTCACGGGCTTGGAGGCGCTCGGCGACAAGATACTTGTAGCGACTAATACGTGGGCTAATATGGGTGGAAGAGACGCGTCCCTGATCGATCACGGGTATAGGAGCATAGTGGTTCTCCCCCAGAGCATACTCGCGAGCCCTCCACCGCCCGTAACCATAAGGTATAGGCCGGGCCTCCACGGCAGAGGCGTATGGGGTGGAATACCCCTAACAGGCTACAGGGAGCCCGTGCTAAGGCTCAGGGGGATTGACTCGGCCCGTGTGACGATATACGAGTATGATGCGGGCACGCCGCCTATGCTCCTATATAGAGAAGATGTAGTGGTGAGGAATGGGGAGCAATTGGATCTAAGCGGCTACGGGCCTATAGTGAGCTTTAGCACCAATGTATCCGCGGCCGCGGTGTTTATTATTGAGCTGAGATAGCATCGGTGGCCGGGAACCCACTTAATTGATCCGGTCACCGGTTCTTATCATCTATTCCTGAACTGTCTGAGAAAGCTATTCGTGAACTGTAGTATGAACTTGTTCCCCCTCTTCTTCGCGCTTATAACGCCCCTTGTCTCAAGCGCTAAGAAGGCCTTGTATAGCTCTAGCCGCGAGAACTCGTATCTACGCTCCACGAGCTCCTTGTAGATATCATCCTCGCTCGCCACGCCGCCCTTATCAGCTATAACCTCTATTACGACACGTTGCAGAGGCCAGTCACGCCAATAGCCTGACAGCATGGCTCGTTTAGCCATATAGAAACGCCTCCTCACGTATCATCTAAGGGTAAAAGGGGCCGCTTCCAGGGGGCGGCCCCGTTGTTGGAGAGGGCTGTGTGTTTTTATGTGTATAGGTTGGGTTTTATATAATCCTTTGGTATTCTCTGCCTGAACCTCTCGGCCCACTGTTTGTATAGTTTGACCAGGTGCTCGGAGATCGATGGCCTGACGTGTTCTAGTGCTTTCTCGAAGTGTCTCATGTATACCTTGGTTGTGGCTATGTTCTCGCGTAGCGCTAGGAGCGCGGCTTCTCTCACAAGGGCTTCTAGGTCTGCTCCGCTGTATCCCTCGGTTCTCCTAGCTATCTCGGCTAGGTCGACGTCTTCTGCGAGCGGCATGCGCCTTGTGTGTATGAGGAGTATTTCTAGCCTAGACTTCTCGTCGGGCGGCGGCACATATATTATCTTGTCGAAGCGCCCGGGCCTGAGGAGCGCTGGATCTATTATGTCCGGCCTGTTGGTGGCGGCTATTACGACCACGTTCTCTATGCTGGTTATGCCGTCCATTTCTGTTAGGAGCTGGCTCACTATTCTCTCTGTGACCCTTGTGTCGGAGGCGTAGCTACGGGCGGGTGCTATGGCGTCTATCTCGTCGAACAACACCACTACGGGGGCGAACATCCTCGCCTTCCGGAATATCTCGCGTATAGCCTTCTCGCTCTCACCAACCCATTTGCTGAGAACCTCGGGGCCTCTCACGGCTATGAAGTTTGCGCCGCTCTCGGTTGCCACTGCTTTTGCTAGTAGTGTTTTCCCTGTTCCCGGGGGCCCGTAGAGCAGTATTCCCTTAGGCGGCTTTATTCCGAGCCGGCGGAACGCCTCAGGGTACTTGAGAGGCCACTCCACGGCCTCGCGGAGCTGTTGCTTGACCTCGTCGAGACCACCTATGTCGTTCCAGTGGACCTCGGGGACCTCGATAT
>JALVHX010000079.1:0-1696 GCA_027028805.1 Desulfurococcales archaeon
AACTACACCAGCGGCGCATGGAGGCCGCTCGCCAACGCGACAGTGGACTTCTACTACAACGCCAGCATCCACTACATAGCCAGCAACACGACAGGGGCGGATGGGAATACATGGATAATAGCCGAGGTCCCCCGCGGCATAAAGGGCTTCACCGTGACAATACCAAGCACAGCCACCACAGACCCCTCAAGCGACACGGCCGCCCTAGAAGAACTAAGCCTGCCCCGCGACACCTACTACCTCCTAGCCACACCAGCCCCCGAGCCACCGATCCTCCCACTACTACTCCTAGCCGCAATAATAGCAACAGCCGCCGCGGCCCATAAGAGGCGCAGATAAAAGAGGCCTTGATAAGAGAGACGCGTCTCCCATAAAAGAGTTTTTTAAACACGGCATCAATGCCGCAACGGGCTCTTCTCCCTACACGTATATATGAAGGCGTTTATAGGGGATCCTATGCCGCGGCACAGGTGTATTATACCATAGTTGTTCCTTAAGGTACTAGTGCGGCGGGGGTGTTGGTTTTGGCGGCACCGGTTGCTGTCGCGAAGATTGCCGAGAAGATCGCCGAGCTCATCGAGGACGACAGGGTTGAGGAGGCCGTTGACTTGTTCTTGAAACAGACGCCGCCGAACCGTCTAGGCATACTCATATGGCTTGATCATGGGCGGAGGTACCGGCTGTTGTCCAGGATCCCGGTCGAGGAGTTTAGGGAGGTTATGGCGAGATTTCCGGGGGAGATAGCCTATGAGCTGTTGATGGTTAAGGGGATAGACGAGGTTGCCAGGGTGCTCCAGGAAACGCCTTCTGATGATGTGGCTGATTTCTTGTTGAAAATACCGCCGCGGTATAGGGCGAGGATCCTGGGCTTATTAGCCGCGCCTAAAAGGATGGAGGTCGAGTCTCTGCTCAGGTATCCTGCGGACAGTGTTGGCGGCGTGATGACTCCCCAGATACCCTTGTTTTATAAAGAGAAGAGCGTGGGCGCGGCGATAGAGGAGTATATGGTTAAGGATAGCCTGGGGCTGTATGATAAGCACCGCTACATATACATTGTCGATAAGGGTAGGAGGTTTATCGGCTGGCTGGATGTTAAAACCTTTCTGACAAGGCCTAGGGAGAAGAAGCTATGGGAGGTTGCCCAGAAGCCGCCTACGGTTGTAAACGTGGGCGCTGACCGTGAGGAGGCCGCCAGGCTCGCGGTGAAATATGATCTGCTCGAGATCCCCGTGGTGGATGATGATTACAGGCTCCTGGGAGCGGTGACGATCGATGATATACTGGATGTCGTGGTATCGGAGTTCGGCGAGGACTTGTTGAAGTTCGGGGGGTTCATGGATACTGTTAGGGAGAGCTATATAGTCGCTAGGCCCACCCGTATAGCGATGAAGAGGATCCCGGCGATCATATATTTGTACTTGATGAACTCCATAACAGGCTCGATCGTGGCCGGCTTCATATCGGTTATCGAGAAGGCCGCAATACTGGCGGCGTTTCTGCCTATGCTCTCGGATAACTCGGGGAACATAGGCTCGCAGGCTTCATCGATAATACTCCGTAGCCTAGTGATGGGAGAGATCGGCTCTACCTACAGAGATGTGGCGCGCGTACTCTTCAAGGAGTTCGTTATAACATCGATCATGCTCCTATTCCTGGCGCCCGTCGGCGCCTCGATAGCTTTCGCAATAACCTATTT
>JALVHX010000079.1:1706-5186 GCA_027028805.1 Desulfurococcales archaeon
CATAATACTGGCGAGGCTCCATGTGGATCCAGCGGTTACATCGGCGCCTCTAATAACTACGATCGGCGACATCGTGACTGCTTCGACATACTTCCTAGTTGCTGTTTCAATGCTCGGCGGCAGATAGCTTGTTCAACCCCATACTCCCCGCGTGATGGAGATCGTGTTCTCGAGAAGAACATCTTGCGTCCCGGCGGCGGGAGAGGGGGTTCAGAGGCTGATGACGCCGCTACGGATTGTGCCGTGGAGCCGGGGGGCTGATATGAATACTCCATTATCATGGCCCATGATATATGGGCTCGGGCATGGTGGTTATTTATTGAATATCCTATATGCTTAAACATAGTGGTTGGCGGCTACTGTGGGGTGTATAGGTGTTGGAGCTCCGTGTAGGCCTCAGGGCGTTGAAGAGGTATGTTGAGCGCGTCGGCGGGGATATACGTGTGGCCGGGGACATAGTGGAGGTCTATGTGCCCGTGGTAGTGGAGGAGGTTGCCGGCGGCGTTTTGTTCCAGTTCATCGGCAGGGTTGAGGGGGATGACGCTGTTCTCGAGAAGTGTTATCTGAGGACGGAGGATGAGAAGAGGGAGATACACCTTGAGGATCTCGAGCCCTGGATAAGGTATATCGCTAGGGTTTTTTCATAGATGCCCTATACCATTATATTTCATGGACCCCTAGAATGATAGCATGGGTGGCGGGATGTGCTTAAACGATTCATCCAGGTTCTCGTAGGCGGCGTAGCCGGTAGCGGGAGCCTCACAGCCGGAGCCGTTATCGGTAGGGCCCTGCATAGGCTCGGGTACCATGTCGTGGGCGTCAACGAGTACCCCAGCATCATAAGGGGAGGCCATACAGCGTACTGGGTTAGGGCCGGCGTTGAGCCTGTATATGAGATAGATTATCCAAGCGACTACGTGATAGCCCTGGACAAGGCCACTTTCTCGGTGCACTCCAGGGATATTGAGAGAGACACCGTTATCATATACGATGAAGAGTCTCTCGGGAAACAAGACGTCGACGCCGTAACAGTCAATGTGCCCTTTAAGAGGATTATAAGGGAGAACAAGCTGAACCCCCTGGTAACCAACATGGTGGGTGTCGGCGCGGCCGCGGCGCTCATGGGGATCCCTGTCACGTTCATCGAGAAGGCTATAGAGGACCAGTTCCCCCGAGGAGGCCCCCTGGTCGAGATGGATAAGAAGGCGGTTATACTGGGATACGAGTATGCCTCCTCCATGACCGAGAACATTGAGCCCGCGAGGCTCCCCGACCCCCCTAGGAGGGGTAGGAGGGTTTTTGTCACCGGTAACGAGGCGGCCAGCCTCGCCATGGTCAGGGCGGGGGTCAGGTTCTATGCCGCTTACCCCATGACGCCGGCCTCCCCCATACTCCACTACATGGCGAGGATCAGCAGGGAGAAGGATATCATAGTCATACAGGCCGAGAGCGAGATAGCGGCGGCCCAGATGGTTGTAGGGGCGGCGTGGGCCGGCGTGAGAGCGGCCACGGCTACGAGCGGCGGCGGCTTCGCGTTGATGCAGGAGACGTTCAGCATGGCCGGGATGTTCGAGACCCCGGCGGTCTTCATACTCGCCATGAGGGCCGGGCCCAGCACCGGCATGGCGACCCAGAACGGGCAGGCTGATCTCCTCTGGACGGTCTTCAGCGGCCACGGCGAGTTCCCGAGGATAGTGGTGGCGCCCAGGGATCAATACGAGATGTATAACCGTGTCATAGAGGTCTTTAATCTCGCCGAGAAATACAGGGTTCCCGCGGTCATAGTCGAGGACAAGCATCTCGCGGAGAGCCATAGGAGCATCGAGGAGCCCCCGGAGAACATAGTGATTGATCGGGGAGCTGTGCTGAGCCGCCGAGAGGCCGAGGAGAGGATTAAGAGGGGATGGGTGTTCAAGCCCTACGAGATCACGGAGACAGGGGTCAGCCCCTGGGTTCCCCCGGGAACACCCGGGGCTATCGTTAAGAGCGAGAGCAGTGAGCACAACGAGGAGGGCTACGTGTCCTCTCACCCGGAGATAGCGGCGGCCATGTATGAGAAGAGGATGAGGAAGGAGAGGTTTCTGAGAAAGGAGATAGAGGAGAAACACGACCCCGTCAAGACCTACGGTGACCCGGACAAGGCCTCCCTCACAGTATACACGTGGGGCTCTGCCACAAACGCGGTTCTTGAAGCCTCCAGGCACCTCGCCGGCAGAGGCGTGGGCCTCTACGTTGTACAGGTGGTTTATATGGCGCCGTTCCCGGTCAACAGGTTCATGGAGGCCTATGAGCCTGTACGCGGCAAGCCCTCTCTCACTGTCGAGTACAACTATACGGGACAGCTGGGCAAGCTGATAAGGATGGAGACGGGTGTCAGGGCGGACGGGCATATAGGGAAGTATGATGGAAGGCCTTTCCGTGGAATAGAGCTTGCTGAGAAAATAGCTTCCTGGCTCAGGAGGTGAAGGAGCCGTGTCCATGATCGCGCGTGACACGGGCCAGGTCATAACCTGGTGTCCCGGATGCGGCAACTTCGGGATACTCACGGCCTTCCAGAGGGCTGTCAGGGAGCTCGGGATACCTCCGTGGAAGATAGTTGTAGTGACCGGGATAGGGTGTCATGGAAAAATATGCAACTATATCTACGCCAACAGCCTCCACACGATACATGGCAGGGTGCCCCCTATCGCTACGGCTATAAAGCTCGTCAACCCCGAGCTCCTCGTAGTAGGGTTCGCGGGCGACGGCGACGCCTATGGTATAGGGATGGGTCATCTCCCCCATATAATAAGGAGGAACGTTGACGTGAAGCTCATAGTCCACAACAACAGGCTCTATGGGCTCACAACAGGCCAGGCCTCGCCTACAAGCGATAAGGGACAGAAGACTAGGAGCACGCCCTACGGCGTCGTGGAGGAGCCGGTGAACCCGATAGCGATGGCCATAAGCCTCGGAGCGAGCTTCGTGGCCCGAGGCTTCGCAGGCGACCCAGGCCACCTGGCCTGGCTGTTCAAGGAGGCCTTCAAGCACAAGGGCTTCGCGTTGATCGATGTGTTCCAGCCATGTATAACATTCGACAAGATACATACATACCAGTATTATCGCCAGAGGGTATACAAGCTCGAGGAGACAGGCCATGATCCATCCAATAGGGAGGAGGCGCTGAGGAAGGCCTATGAGTGCTGTGACAGGATACCCATAGGCATATTCTACAGGGTTGAGAAGCCAACGCTCGAGGAGCAGTTGCCGGAGATAAAGGACAAGCCGCCGATGGTTGACAGGCCCCTGGGATCCAGTATAAGGGATCTGCTGGCCAAATACCATAGCCTGGCCGAGTAGGCTTCCGGCAACCCATCCCCGGATCCAATCCAGCAGATGTTTTTGCTCCCCCATGAATAAATCCATGGAATACATAGGTTATGTATAGCAGGCCTCTCCGGGTCCCCGGTTCAACGCCCGTTCTCCCGGGGCGCAGAGGGG
>JALVHX010000080.1 GCA_027028805.1 Desulfurococcales archaeon
GAGGAACCATAGGGCTGGCTGGCTGTATGCGGCGGCCGCCGCGGAGGATGCGGCTACGCCGGCCGAGTACCCCACGAATATAGTGGCGAGGGCGAGTATTCCCGGCCATATGCTACGGAAGCTGAGGGTCATGGCGAGCCACATCAACACCATGCCCACCGGCATTATCCTTGTCCAGAACACCCTGGTCAACAGCTCCTCCATCTCCAGGCTCGAGGCGGGTATGCCGCCCACAAGTATCTTCTCGAAGACCCCGCCGCGGTGGCTGTGCGCTATGCCGCGTATCCTCTTCGTCGCCTCGATCCCCTCCCTGCTGAGCGGCGCAGGCCTCAGTATGACCTCTAGGTAGAACGTCTTGTTATCGCTTAACACGTAGCTGGTGTTTGTCTTCGCGCCCGGGTTGTGGGGGCCGTAGACGGCCGCCACGTCGGGGTCGCCGGCTATCTCGTCGGCCAACTCCCTGATCTCCTCCATGACCACGGGATCCCATACGCTGTGGTTGCCCGCGACAACGCCCACTATCTGTATAGGCATGAGCTGGCCGGCCGGGAACCTCTCCTGGAGAAGCGTGTACGCCTTATATCCCTCCGTGTTCTCGGGCATGAATACGCTGTAGTCGTGGCTCCCCTTGAAGCCTGCTAGGCCCATGGCCCCGGCCGCGGCGAGGAGGCCTGTTAAGAGTATCAGGGCGGCCGCGATCCTCCTGGTGACCAGTATCTTCTCGCCCACAACGCGGCGGTGGGGGCCGCGGGGCCACCAGAACCATTTCTTGTCGCCCAGCAACGCGAGTATGGCGGGCGTGAGGGTTAGGCTGACGAGGAGCACCGAGGCTATAGCTATGGGTATCGTCTCGCCCATGCTGGCTAGGAGCGGGAACTCCCATGCGAGCATCATGACCGCGAACCCTATTATATCGGTGCTACTGCTCGCGAGTATGGCTGGGAGGCTCTGCTTCAACGCAACCCTGCTGGCCTCCTCCTTGCCGGCTCCCCGGCCCATCTCCTCCTTGAACCGGAGTATGATGTAGCTCGAATAATCCACTCCGAGGCCGAACGCCGTTGTTATGGCGAGCATCCTGCTCCAAGAGGTCACGTCTATCAAGCCGATATAGCCTAGTATATAGGCTACAGCCATGGATACTAGGACCGCGACCCCGATCCCTATGAATGGGAGCCCCGTGGCCAATACGCCGCCTATCAGGGCGAGCGCTATGAGGAGGGGAGCGATCATGGATACCCTGTTTATGGTCTCGATGTCCCTGGCGTTAGCGTGCTTCGCCTCATAACCCAGTACGTCGTCCCCGGTGGCGTATATCCTTGCCCCCGCGTATCCCCTGCGGCGTAGCGTTTCCTCCGCGATCGATCTAGCGTCCATCACCCTCCTATACTTCTCCTCCTCGCCGTCGCCCAGGGGCTGTATGAGCACTATGAAGCTCTTGTTGTCGGGGCTTATCATCTGGCCCCTGAAGGCCTCTATTATCGAGGAGAATATTTCTCCCCGCACATAGTCGTGGAGCATCGCGTAGACGGTCTCCGCGTCCCCGGTCTCGACAGCCGCCCCTATGATCTCCTCGTACACGTCCCGCGGGATCTCCTCCCCCTCCCCGGGAGGCGTCATGGATAACAACACGTGCTCCGCGGCCTCC
>JALVHX010000081.1 GCA_027028805.1 Desulfurococcales archaeon
GTCAACTATGCCGGCCGCCACCTCGTCGCACCTCGTTATCCCACCGAATATGTTGACTAGGAGGACGCGTAGCCTGGGGTGAGACAGGAGAAGCTTCACAGCCTCCTTCACCTTCTCCCTCCTAGCGCCGCCCCCTATGTCAAGGAAGTTCGCCGGCCGCCCGCCATAGTAGGCCACTAGGTCCATGGTGGCCATGGTGAGGCCGGCGCCGTTGCAGAGTATCCCTATATCTCCCCCGAGCTCTACGTAGCTGAACCCCATCTCCCTAGCCCTCCTCTCGATCCCCCTGTACTCCCTCAGCGCCTTCTCCGCCAGCTCGGGGTGCCGGTAGAGGGCGTTATCATCAATGGTTATCTTAGCGTCAACGGCTACGAGGCTTCCTGATGCGACGGCTAGGGGGTTGAACTCCACGAGCTCCGCATCCATATCCATAGCTATCCTCCACATAGCGGAGACGATGCCCCACAGCCTGCTCCAATACTCTCTCCCAAGCCCGAGGAACACTCCCACCCACCTAGACATATACGGCATAACGCCAACCGAGACGTCGACCGGCAGGCGTAGAAGCTTATCCGGGTGCTCTCTCACAAGCTCCTCTATCTCCACACCCCCCAGCGGCGACGCCAGCAAAACCACGCGCCTACCAGCCCTGTCCACAGTCAACGCGAGATAGAGTTCGCGCTCAATACTGATCTTCTCCTCGACCAGCACAGCCTCCACGGGAACACCCCTTATCTCTGAGCCCAGAAGCTGTCTCGCCGCCTCAAACACCTCATCCGGGGTCTCAACGATCTTGACGCCGCCGGCGAGACCCCTCCTACCGACAAGCACCTGGGCCTTAACAGCATAGCCGGGAGCCCCAAGCTCCTCCGCGATCCTCCTAGCCTCCTCGGGGCTCCTGGCTACACGGCCCCTAGGAACAGGTATCCCGTATCTCCCCGCTATCTCCTTCGCCTCATACTCGTAGAGCTTCAACCCACAGCACCCGCAAAACACATATACATAGGCCTTAGAAAACACGCCGATGGAAACGATCAATTATATTGGCCTAGTCGTTAAAATCGGTAATCCCGCACAACATAATTACAGAAGAAGAACTTATCCAACGCCTTTCCCGCCAGGGCTCCGCGGCCCCACGTCCCCTGAGGAAAACCGGGCTCATCCATTAGAGGCTGCTCTCCTATCTCCGCCTCTCCTCCTAAGCCTCCGGAGATTACGCCTATACACGGCCAGCGGGTTCCTGGCCCCACAGTCTCCCTCTATGGGGCAGAGGCCGAGGCTCTTTAATGTGCCACAGCTATAGGGCATGTATTTCTTCCTGGAACCCCTCAGCCCCGCTATGTGCTCGATCTGGTACCTTGCGATTCTCTCGTTGAAGTCAGGGCTGTTCCTGAAGAGATCCAGTATATCCTCGACATCCATGCCTATCCTGGCGAGAAACGCCGCTATAGTGAACCGTTCATGATGGCTCAGGTTCTCCCCGGCCTTCAGCCTCTCGATCATGTTCTTTATACACGGCGGGAAAGCCTCCGGCACAACCTGGCCCGGCTCAACGGGTTCCCCGCCGCCTCCCCCGCCGCCGCTCTTATAGTAACGGGACACAAGCTCCCTTACAGGCCCAAGCGCCTCGCCGAGAACACTCTCATCCACATCGAACCCGTTGTATAGGTTGACTATATACGAGTACACAGCCTCCTCGACAACCCTGGCCGCGACCTCCTTCTCGAGATAAACCATCCCCTTGTCCAGAAGCTGGTTAGTCACAATATACTTGGGATCAGTGGAGAGCCTCGCCGAGAACCGGAGATAATCCCTGAACCACATAGCCAGGGGAAGGCTACGATATACGAGTACACCCTTCTTGAAACCCAGGGGCACGAGCACAGGGCTCCTGGGAACCACTACCCGGAGACCAAGAGCCTTGGCCACGGCGGCCACAAAGAATGATCTGCCTCCCCGGAGACGCTCATAGGCGAGCTTAGAGTAGGCGAGCGCAACCCTGTTAAGCACACGCCTATCCCCCAAAGCCCTGACAAGAACCATCAACACATGGAAAGCCGCTACCTCGACATCAACGTCGCCGCCTACCTCCCCCACCGAGCCGTGGGCAAGGATATGCTCGAGTATCTCAAGGCTCCGCCTATACACAGATCCCTCGGCATCCCTCGCGAGATCAAGCAGGCTCAGCCCAGGCCATCTCTCCGTCGCACGCCCAGGCTCTACGAGATAGGGAAACACCGAGTAATCAATGCCCACAGCCACGCCGAAGCCACCTCAGCCGGGTCGGGCAAAGCTCATCGCCGCACCGGGCGCGGCTGATACGCCGCAGCCACCCAAAGGCTCGCCCGCTGGCGTATTCATCACCGCGTATAACAGGGACGCGTCTAGAGGCGGCGTGAACAGGCTAATAGCTATATCACGTGTAAGCATCGGTGCATCAAAGGCTCCGCGCTTTGGCCCCTCATCATCCAGAGGGATCAGCCGTCCTCCCAGGGAACGGCATTGATGGGAGGTCCCCACTCTTCATCACAAACAAGGGTATCCCTAGCCTTGTAATTAAGCTACCGGTTCACCGCAGGCTAGGCGCCGCGTACCGGTTACATGAAACGTTCCCCGCCGCCTCCCCCGGCATCCGGAACGGTTCATCACGAGAAACAGTTGTTCCATGAAAATTATTGTTCTATATACCGGTGCGCATCCACGAGCCTGGTGCTGGAGAAGGAGGGGTGCGGGGGCGGCCAGTGTTGTTCGCTAGATACGTTGCGAGGCTGGTGGCCGGCGTCGCGGCGACATATGTATCGTATCTACTGCTGCGCCCGCTCTTCCCCTCGGAGCCTATGGCTCTCGCGCTTTTCCTAGGCCTCTATATCTACGTGCCTTCTCCTCCGCGGAGCCGCCTGGTAGCTCTACCATTCATCGCCATAGTCGCTTATACTGCGGCGGCCCCCATACCGCCCGTGGCCGCGGCAGCCGTGTTTATTGCTTCATGGTCCATATGGCTCTGGCTAGCCGTGAGGGAGCGGTGGACGAGGTGAGTATCCCGCGGTGGCGTCCAGGAGAATAGTTTTGGCGTTGGTGTTGCTGGCATCCCCGGTTCTCGCCTATCTCTACGGAGTGTTCACGGCCTGGATAGTGTCTGCCGCGACAGGCATCGATGTATACGGCTACCTTATCGGCCAGTTCATGGCGATGGGCTTCATATACTTCTTCACCCTATACGCGGCGCTAGACATCTACTATATCTTGTTCGCGGCAAAACACGTGTCGCGCGGGGAGATACCGGAGAAGCCTCCCAGCATGACCGTGGTTATACCGGCCTACAACGAGGAGGCCACCATAGCGGACACGATCAATAGCCTGTGGAGAACAGGGTATCCTTCCCTCGAGATAATAGTGGTGGATGACGGCAGCAGCGACTCCACGGCAGAGAAGGCAGCCGCCCTGGGAGCCAGGGTGATAAGGCATGAGACAAACAAGGGGAGAGCACACGCGGTAATGACCGGGATAAAGAACGCTAGGGGAGAGATCGTGGTGACCGTTGACGCGGACACGATTGTTGAAAAAGACGCGCTCCACCGGATAGCATCGTTCTTCCGGGACAAAAGCGTGGGCGCGGTGTGCGGGAGGCTAAGGGTTGTCGGGGAAGAAAAACTGCTCACCAGGTGGCAGAGCATAGAGTATAGTATAGGATACGCGTATACCAAGAAGATACAGGACGCCATGGACTGGGTCCTGATACCAAGCGGGGCCTTCAGCGCCTATAGAAAGGAGGCGGTAAGAGATGCCGATGCATACGATACGGTGGCCGAGGACTTCGATATAGCGATGAATATACGTAGACGCGGCTACACGATAAGGTTCTGCGAAAACTGTGTCGCATACACAAAGGTCCCCTCAACCCTCTCCTCCTTCATAAGACAAAGGATAAGATGGGGCGTAGGGGGCCTCCAGGTGATAGCCAAGCACGGCGACATGTTGCTAAACAAGAGATACGGGATAACAGGCGTGTTCGGCCTCCCATTCCACTTCCTCATAGGCTACGGGGTAGCGCCCCTAGAGTTCTTCGGAATACTCCTAGTGCTGGCCATGACAATTCTCTCGCCGCTAACCCGTATAGGCAACCCCGAGACGCTGGCGGCGCTCCTCCTCTGGCTCATAGTGATGAAAGCGCTCGGCATAATCCTGATCACGCCCGGCGCCATATATGCGTCCAGGAAGCTGGGAGAGAAGGTGACGCCGCGGCTCCTCCTATCCTACTGGCTGGTATACTATTACATAATGATGTGGCCCCAGATGCTCAGCATACTAATATACCTAGACCTCAAGAAGATATCGTGGCTAACCAAATAGAACCATTGAGACACCGCGCGAGATGAAGGGGAACAGGGTTCCCTCCTCTAGATCACGGGGCTAGGACGAGGTGTTTTCCGGGAAATGATCATAGTGACGGGAGGCCTCGGCTTCATAGGCACACACCTAGTGCTCCGGCTCCTCGAGAAGGGATACGATGTAACGGTGATCGATAAGTCGGCGAACACGCCGCCCCCGCTACAGAGACTAGTTGATGACGGCGAGATACGGGTGGTGAGAAGCGATTACTGTAGCGTAGCAGACGGCTCATTATGGAGGAGAGGCGCCGCGGTAATCCATCTAGCCGCCATAGCTGATCCAGCCGAGGCCCATATGAAGCCGCTTGAAACAACAAGGATCAACGCCTACTGCACCGCGAGGCTCCTCGAGCAGATCCGTGGCGCAGGGATCCCGGTGATCTACGCGTCCTCGGCCAGCATCTACGGCGTGCCACGGTATACGCCGATAGACGAGGATCACCCACGAGACCCTATAGGAATATATGGTGCATCGAAGCTTGCAGGGGAACTCTACCTCGCCGCATACAACAGAGAATACGGCGTCCCCGCCGCCTCGCTGAGACTCTTCAACGTATATGGCCCATGGAACAGGAAGGGCGTCGTATACAGTTTCATAGAGAAAATGGTGCGCGGAGAACCCCCCATCATATATGGTGGCGGCGGCCAGATACGCGACTTCATATACATAGACGACGTCGTAGACGCGTTCATCAAGGCGCTCCGGCTGAGAGAAACCAGCTACACGGCGGTAAACATAGG
>JALVHX010000082.1 GCA_027028805.1 Desulfurococcales archaeon
TCTTATCGAGGTAGACGGTATAGCCCCCCAGCTGTTTCATGGCCAGCTCGAAGCTTACACGCGTCCTCGTGCTCGGCTTCTCGAAGAGGAGGGCGAGGCTCCTGCCCTCCAGGACCGGTATCACCCGCTCGCCGGCATAGAATCTCCTCTTAAACATAGCGGTTGTCTCGAGGAGCCATAGGAGCTCCTCCCTGGTGTAGTCGGCTAGTGTTATGAAATCCCTCCCCCTCAGAGAGGACACCATGGCGTACACGCCTCCCCTATGCGGCGAAACACCTGGGGCCGTGGTGCATAGAACATGGGTCAAGCTATTCTTTGTCCCCGGGAAAGGCTATATAGTTATTCACCGCGGGGTAGGAGGGATCACCGCGTACGCCGTGTAGCGGCACCCATCGATGCTGTAGCGCACGATAACGTAGCGCGCCGCGGGAGGCTCATCCAGGACCAATGACCACGACGCGTTGGCGCCCAGCCTGATCCCCGGGCTCAGGGACGCGTTGCCGGCGACAACCTCGTCCACCGTGATCGGCGTTGACGAGTTGTTGTGCACCGTTACCTCCAAGCTATTGTTGCCCAGTGTTCTCGCCGAAGCCGTGACGCGTGGGGCCGGGCAGAGGCCCCTCGCGGCCCCGGGCGTCTGGGGGGCGAGGAGCCGCGGGACTATAATGGAGGCGGCTAGGAGAAGCGCCATGAGTATCGCGGATAGATAGGGGTTTGCCATGGGCCCCGGGGACGGGGTCTCGATGCTCATAGTGCTCCCACCGATCATTAACAGGTATTCTTAATAAAGCGTTACACATACATCCATATAACAGAGGATGCTACGGGGAGATGATGTTTTGGGCGACACCGTCCCCGTACAGGATAAGTGCGCGATAGTCGACACCGTCTCCAGGATCGTCAAGTCCAGGAGCGGCGCGCGCCTAGGGTTCCACGAGGGACACGTGCTCCTCGGAATAATTCTCCTTGAGAAAGAGGGGCCTCTCGGGAGAAAGCTATTGTATAGGAAGCTAGGCGTCACCGAGACAAGCGCCCGAAGCCTCGTGAGGAGGCTGAGCGCTCAGGGCCTCGTGTCCGTGGACAGGGTTGCGGGGGCCTTCCTCACGGAGCGCGGAGAGGAGGCGGCGAGGCTCATAAGGGGCTATATAAAGGTCGAGAGAAACGGGGACGGCTTCGTATCCAGCCCCTCCTACGTGATCGCTCTCAGAGACACCTTGTTCAACGACGAGCCGGTCATGAACATAAGAGACATGATCATATCGAGCGGGGCGCGGGAGGCGGTGGTAGCCTATGTGGATGGAGAAGCATCCGTGCCCGGGCTCCCGCCCCAGCACAGCCTCTACAGGAGAATAGCGGAGGCCGCGAAAAAATATATGGAGCCCTGGAGCAGGGGCACAGTCGTCTTCACATCCATAGACGGCGGCCTCTCCGAGGCATACAGGGTCGCCTACATCCTACTACGCCACAGATGCTGGAGAGAACGCTACTGCTGACAACCCGTCTCCCCGGGGAGGCCGCGGCGGCCCCGCCACCGCTTTCCCTCCTCTTCTTTTCCCCACGTATAATCCTACATGGCCATGGCCGCTATGAACAGGAGCCCTGAGAACGCGATCAGTGTCAGCCAGAACAGGGGCCGCCA
>JALVHX010000083.1 GCA_027028805.1 Desulfurococcales archaeon
TCGTTGCATACCGGGCCCCAGTAGTTGCCGACGACGCCGCTGTATCGTCTCCCGTTGAAGAAGTACTCTATGGGCTCCCCGGTCGTGAACGCGGCCCTCGTCACGTGGATGAGCTCGGCGTTGGCGCCGTTATCATATATCCTGTTGAAATACATGTTAAGCGACCCCGTGTTGCTGGCTCTCACGCCGACGCCGTTGCCCCTCACCACGCTATATATCAGCTCGAGCCCCGCGTTGGCCACCTGGATCCCCACATCGTTGTCCTCGACCAGGGAGCCGTAGATATATATGCTCGACGAGTAGCTGACATCTATGCCTACCGCGAACCCCCTTACCTCGGCGTTCCTCACAACAATGCCGCCGGCCGACGAGATGTATAGTCCCGCGCCGCCACCGCCTCCATGGGCCCTGAGGCCCTCGACATAGATATCGGATACACTCGTTATCCTCACCGCGTCGGCAGAGGCCTCCACGGTGACGTTGCGGAGGACGAGGCTCCCCAGGTTATGTATGCTTATCGATACATAGTCGCCGCCGACTACGCGGAAACCCTCTATGGTTAATCCTCCCCCGCTGTTGCCGAGGTCGAAGCCATAGGTGTAGCCGGTTGCGTTGACCACGGCCCCGTACCCGATCAAGGTTACGTTCGCGACACCGCTCACAACGAACCCGCCGCTATAGACGCCGGGCGAGAAGACAACCGTGTCGCCGGGGCTTAGGGAGTCCAGGACACCCTGTATCTCGTCCCTAGACATCGATGGATAAACCACTATAGGCTCCCCCGAGCCATCGCCTCCCACGACAAGAGGCCCGCCGTGGAGGAGCAGGGGCCACGCCGCAACCAGTAGCGCGAGCACGGTAACCAGGGCCGCGCGCCTCATGCCACACACCTCCTCCCGCCACGATGCTGGATAAAGGGGCGCCGGCTGGCCTATGATAATAATAGAGCATCCACGGGGCTAATTAAACAATCAATACCGCGGCCGCATCCTCTCCCCGCCTCTCTACCATTTCACAGGTTTCCCACGGACCAGGTATAGGTGGCCCGCCACCAGGGCCGCCTGGCTGTAGAGCCAGGCCCTGGCCTTCTCCGAGAGGAGCGCGGCGGCCCCGGCGGATGCCAGGAGGAGGGCTGTTGGAGGGTTCTCGGCGGCCAGGGGGATGAGGAGGAGGGCCGCGGCGGCGAGGAGGTAGGGGTTGACTGTGCTGAGGTAGAGCTGTATCAGCCATATCTCTAGGAAACACGTCCTCTTATACACCCCGTTTCTACGCGCGAGCCTATAGGCCATTATCAGGGCTAGGACGAGGGTTGCGGCCCTCCTGGCTTTCCTCAGGAACTGTTTCTGTTCAAGCGGCTCGTATACCAGGGCGTCGTCGACCTGTATAGCCCTGTGGCCCGTGAACGCTATATAGGAGCCGTAGGCCGTGTCGTCGCTTCCCGGGTAGTCGGGGAGCCCGTATTCCTCTACAAGCCTCCTCCTGATCGCTAGGAGGGGCCCGTTGTGTATAGGCGTGCTACACCACTTGGACTCCGCCACCCTCACCTCGTTGTAGAGGCGCCGGTAGACGTGCTCGGCGCCGCGGCCTCCCCCCATATAGTAGATCGAGCCTGTCACGGCTCCGAC
>JALVHX010000084.1 GCA_027028805.1 Desulfurococcales archaeon
CTTTCTGAGGAACGCATTTACGACTCACCCAACAATCTAGGCTGTTCCAAGATCTTTGATATATCAGACAAGGTATCGTTCAAGATTCCTGGCATGTACTTGTCTAGTGCTTCGGCGTTTTCTATTAGCGGTTTTATCATACAGATCTCTTTCTCCAGATCCGCTAGTACCTTTCCTACCTTCTTTATCTTCTCCTCATAGGCCAAGACGTATGGTAGGTTCTCCTTATGCTTGATACTTATCCCATGCGGGTATGTTTCATATACTATGATTTCCCTCCCATGCACTCTTACTATTGTTCCGTTCTCAACGCATTCGATCACTACTTCTCCGTCATTCCATCCGCCTAGGCGGCAGATAGGCTTAATGTATATATTGTATAGATCCACTAGTCTCTGTTTCATATCCCTAATCTTTTCGTCGACCAAGTTCATCCTTCTCCATAACTCCCTATACTTGGAAAAAACATGATTATCCAGGGATCCATGCCTTAAGACCTGAGCCATTCCTCCCACCTATTTCATAATTATAAAGTGTATAAATATATAAGGATTTGCTAAATGAAATGCTAAATAATACAAACAAGCTCCAAGATGGGGCCGTGAGGTCAATCTTATATACTACTTATACAATTATAAATTATGAAAATATAGAGGGGGCTAAAACATGCACTCCCCCACGGATCTAAGGGAAAATCCTCAGCTCTTCATAGAGCTGATGGAGAGATACAACATCAAGCCTCGAGATCTGGGCATATCACCAGCTTATAAAAGCCAGATCAAAAGTGGATATCGTAAGCCAAGTCTGGCGCTTTGTCAGAGATTGCTTGATCTAATAAGGGAGAAAGTGGCGGCCGATCCCAGCACGGGGCCGCTGCAAGGCCTCGCGGACCTTACGGCGGACACCCGCGCGGCCGGCTTAACTTCCGGGTTCGATATGAGACCGGGTGTTGCCCGGCCGCTATGGCCGGGTCGGCCGCCGGTCTAGTTTGTGTGTAGTAAGGGTTTATTAAGATTTCTCCTTGATCTCGATGTCGTATATACCGTATACAATCATTGGTTCACCGCATTTGGGGCATCTTCTTTTTATGAGACCCACGAAATCGCCTGGTTCGTAGTCGGTCTCTATGGTATATCCGCATTTTGTGCATTTGAGAAGAGTTTTCGTGGCATATTTCGGCTCCCGTTTTTTCTTGGCTCTTGACTCAAGCAGGAGCTGCGCCACAAGCGCTATGGCTACGAGCACTAGTAGAAGGGTTATCGCATTATTATCGGCTAGGGCCATGACATGGCACCCTCTCTATGCCGTACTGGTCCCTACATGATGTTTCCAGAGATGCATTAATTGGATTAATTAATAATAGATTATCTGGTATTAGGCTCCTAATAATCTTCGTTTCCAGCCATTAATATGCCCGTTTTTCTTGAGGGCTAAACGGGTCAGTATCTCGGCATCTATTTCTTCGTCTAAATCCACATCGGCGACTATCGGGGGTTTTAGGGCGTGACACCTATGGTATTACCTATGCCCGCCACTATGACCACGGCGTTCTCCCCTGTTTTTTCCCTTATAATTCTCCTAACATAATCCACAGCGCGCTCGACAGCATCATATATGTCTTTTTTCATTGTATAGAGAGCCTCCGAGAGCCCCATTTTAATAACTACCGCGGTGAGCGGGATCTCGTGTTGAGCGGCGGCACGCTCTATGGCTATCTTCTCGGGGCCGGGATCCCCGATCGCGGCGCCGGCGCCTTCGGCTATTTCACCTGTTTCTTCGCCCTCGAGCTTTAGAGCCGCGTCTACAGTGATTATTAGATCAACGTTTCCATGAAGCTCCTCCACAAGCTTCTTTAATACCTTGCCGGGTCTTCCCACATTAGAGCCCGGACCCTCGGCTTTGATGATGAACACGCGGCGGTTGTCCAGCCACGTCTCCGCTATAAGCGTGTCCTCCATTATCCTTGTCGAGACGGTGTTTCCTAGCTGTATGAGCCTCGATGCTAGAAGTGGGCCGGCTGAATCGCCTATGGGTTTACCGTTTATAAATGAATCCAGGCTTTTATGATAGGTTTCAACGATCCTCATTATCTCCGGCATTACTAGTTCTAGTTGCATGAGCAGTATCCAGTTATTATGTTTCTCCCCCAACAACAGATAGTGTCTCACAACCTTATAGATATAGTTGAGAGCGCTCAGTATCTCCAGCGACGACTCTATTAGGCTTCTCTCATATCTACCTAGGGCGGGGTGCTCTCTCTTCAACGTGTCTTTGAAAAAACTTTCACGTGTGGTCAGGATGGAGTCAAGCCTTCTTATTATATCAGTAGGCTCTATTGAGACGGGCTCTATTAGAAAATAATTGATATACCTGGATATTATCAGGGAGGGGCTTCTGAACCCCAGCTTCTTCATAGCCTCTTCTACGCGTTTCTTATCGTTGTCTAGATAATTATTGATGGTCGCCAACTTGTTCCTGATATCATAGGCCCATATCTTCATCTGGATCCTCTGGCTCGCCCCAGTGAATATCATGATGAACAATATGATCCAGATAAGCTGCACTATGTAGTCGCTTAGGTCTCCTGGCATAGGCTAGACCCTCGCCGCATGGTCAAGAAGACAATGTATCGGCGGCCCCCCTTTTAGCCTTAGCGAGGAAACACTGGCTCCCGAATCACTGCTCCCCATATTTCGTGGTGACAATTACCTCGTCGCCATTGATGACCAGGGTGTGCTCAAACTGGGCCACCATCGAGCCCCTGGTCTCTACGAGCACCGGGTAAATAATCAGCGCACCGTGTCTAAATAAAGACCTTATGAGCGCCCGGACACCCTCCACGGTCTCGGCGTATGGTTTAAGCCAGCGCTCGGGGAAGGGGAGGCTCCGTCTTTTCATCCATATTTCCCTGATCACTCTCTTTTCACGAATACTCAGCCTTGCCCGCGGCCTGTTCGTCCTCAGCGCATATATAGTTACGAGAGACGTGTCTCTCACATAGCCGGAGCCCGTTGTGGCAAAAGGCTCTATAGCGTAGGCTCCGTCGCCAAAAACCCAGCCTGCTGATCTATCGGGGTAGTTTGGTATGCTCTTTCCGGCATGGATCATGTAGCGGCCTATGCTGTGCCCAGTGAGATTATATATAGGCTTGTATCCATGCGACTTTATTGTCTCCTCCACGACATACCCGATCTCCCAGGCTTTTCTCCCAGGCTCAACGGCTCTTAGAGCTTTCTCGAGCGCCTCACGGGCCGCCTCGAGCAACTCTATATACTTTTCGTTGAAAGCAACGGTTACAGCGGTATCAGCGATATAGCCATCTATATGGGCGCCTATATCTATCTTTACAACACTTTCCTCGGGAATAACAAGTTCATCGTCTAAAAGAGGCGTATAGTGAGCGGCTACATGGTTTATACTTATGTTCACGGGAAACGCGGGTTCTCCGCCAAGTTCTCGTATCCTATCCTCTACGTATTCGGCGAGCTCGAGCAGAGACACGCCCGGCTCGGCGCGTCTAGCGGCTTCTTCGCGCACAATGGCGGCTATGCGGCCAGCCCTGATATATTTCTCTACAACATCATCCGGTAGAGCCACGGGGGACACCATGTTTCTAAGCCAAGAGATTCTATCTAGTGGAATAAGGCTTAATTCTTCTAATATAACTTATGTAAATATTAGGGAGCAGTAGATAGGCAATAGGTTCTCTTAACACATGTCTTAGCTCGAGGCCTTGCCGGGAACGCATCGATTAGGGGGTGGGTGATTATGGCTGTGATTAAATACCTGGGTCATTCGGCATTTGAAATAAGGCTCCAGGGGCTAGATGGTAAGCCTAAGAATATATTGATAGACCCCTGGCTAACGAACCCGATGTCGCCGCTCAAGCCCAGCGACTATTATGGGCGAAAAATAGACTATATATTCGTCACACATGATCACGGCGACCACCTAGGCGAGGCCATAGACATAGCTAAAGCTACGGGCGCGAAAATAGTTGCAATATTCGAGATAGCATTGTATGCCCGTGAGAAAGGTGCCGAGGCCATAGATGGCAACATAGGAGGGCGGCTCAAGATAGACGACCTGTTCGCCGTTCTTGTACCGGCTAATCATAGTAGCAGCAGGGGTGCGCCAACGGGAGTCGTTGTAGGTGGACGCGATATAGTGGTTTATCATGCGGGGGACACAGGCCTTGTCTCCGAGATGTCGTTGATAGGAGAGCTCTATAAGCCAGACATAGCTCTTCTACCAATCGGAGGCCACTACACAATGGGTATAGAGGAAGCAGCCAAAGCCGTGGAGCTTATCAAGCCTAAGATCGCCATCCCCATGCACTATAATACGTTCCCGCCGATAAAAGCGGACCCCGAGGAGTTTAAGAGACTCGTGGAATCCAAAGGCATTGCGAAAGTCGCAATACTACGTCCTGGCGAAGAACTCGAATACAGCAGAGAATAAACGGCTCCGATAAACCCCGCTTTCATCACACGAGTCAGTGATCGAGGGCGTTGTCATCGCCGTGCAATCTATAATTTAATTAATTATTTTTATCCAAGCCTTTTGATATATTCTTCTCTAAGAATCCTATACATTTCATCGAGAGCCACTGGCAGCGACTTTGTATCGCTTGTGACAGGGAGAAAGTTGGTGTCCCCGACCCAGCGAGGCACAACGTGAATATGCACATGCCCCTCTATGCCGGCTCCCGCCGCCCGCCCTATGTTCACTCCTATGTTGACGCCGTCGGCTTTTAGAGCCTCCAGCATTATTTTCACCGAAATACTTGTGAGCTTCCAGGCCTCCGCAGCCTCGTCGTCATCCATCTCCGTTATAGATGATATATGTCTATAGGGAACAATCATTACGTGGCCAACATTGTAGGGGTAGGCGTTGAGTACGATGTAGCATTTCCTGCCTCTATAAACAATATAGGCATCCCTATCGCTTCGGCTGGGCAGTCTACATAGAAGGCACCCGTTTTTTCTACCACCCTGCCTTATATACTCGTATCTCCACGGCGACCACAATATTCTCCACGAACCAGCCATATCGTTCATCCCCCAGAGCGCTCGGTGCGTGA
>JALVHX010000085.1 GCA_027028805.1 Desulfurococcales archaeon
AAGAAGCATGGGGCATCAATAATATTCGTGACCGCTGGCACAACGGACTACGGCACAATAGACGACGTGAAAGCCGCGGCGGAGATAGCGGAGAGCCTCGGAGCATACCTCCACGTAGACGCCGCGTATGGCGGCCTCCTCATTCCGTTCCTCTACAGAAGAGGTCTGGTCGACAGAAACCTCTACTTCTACCCGGGAGTCTCCTCGATATCCATAGACTTCCATAAAAACGGGCTCGCCCCCATACCCTCAGGCCTCATATTGTTCAGCGATAGAGAATATATGGAGAAGACAGTGTTTCCCATCAGATACATGCCGGCCGGGAGCCAGAAGGGGCTGCTGGGCACGAGGCCCGGCGGCGCCGCCGCAGCCATGTGGGCCGCGTGGAGGATCATAGGCCCCGAGGGCTACGCGGAGATCGCGGAGCGGTGTCTCCGCCTCGCACGCCGCCTCCACGAGGAGATAGTCTCAAGGAACCTGGGGAAGCCTCTCCTAGACAAGCCCGAGCTACCCATAGTCTCCTTCAGGCCGCGCGGACTCATCGACGCCTCCAGGCTCCTCGCATTCCTCTATAGGAGACGCATATACCCCTATAGAACCAGTAGGGGAGACGCGCTCCGGGTGGTTGTTATGCCTCATGTAGGAGAGAGGGATATTGAGGCGTTTATACAAGCCCTATCATCGATCCTAGAGGATCTCGAGGACGCCGAGCACGGAGACATAGAGGGAGAAACAAGCCATAGCGCCTAGGTAAACCCTGTTAACCCAGCCCCCGACACCCTCCCTATACACTATATACGTCATAGAGAACAGTATCGGGGTCATCAACAACCCTATAGCGGCTGTACCATAGAGCACCAGGTTATCGAAGAACACATACACGCTCCCCCCATAGACGGCGCTGGCGGCGGCGACTATGAAAAGGGATGCGGCGACCACGTTGAACAAGCTATGGCTACCTCTCCCAGCCCCCCTGATACCCGTATCACCGACCATTATAGTGGATGAGACGGCCAGGATAGAGACGGAGGCCAATACGACCGAGGCCGCCAGCCCCGCGTCGAAGAGAAGCATGGATAACGGGTGAAGGCTTCTAAGAGGCTCGACCATCGAGAAAAGCCCCTCTCCTCCACCGGGATAGGTCTTCAGAGCAGCCAGCCCGGCCACAGAGACCCCGATCAGTATCGATGAGAAGAGGCCCGCATATATATCCGCGAACCCCTCCCCCCGCTCATCGCCCTGCATATAGAGGCTATACGGCGCCGCCGCGGCTCCCCATAAAAGGAGCATATCATAATAGCTCGGCGGCCTGCCGGAGACAGGTAGCCCCGTATACACGGCCTCGACGATAAACGCGGCAACGTAGACGCCGAGGCCCAGCGAGAGCGCCGTGAGAACCCTCTCCAAGACAACACGGTGGCCGGAGGACTCCACCCCCCACGCAGCAGCCGCCATGATGAGCGCCAGGGGGAGCCATGACAAATTATAGGCGGTGGATAAGAGCACCGAGAAACCGATAATATTCACGAGGAGAGTAGCCATGCTGGCCAAATAGATCGATGACGCGGCAACCCAGTACACGGGGCCCCTGCGCCTCATATACCCGAAT
>JALVHX010000086.1 GCA_027028805.1 Desulfurococcales archaeon
GAATATGCGTGTGCCGCGATACATGGGTGGTGGGCGGTAGCCATGAATGCTCCAGGCGCAGGCTCTGTGTTGTTCACCCCGGTGGGCCCCTCCCGGTTCAGGGCGCCGGGAGAGTTCTCGGCGGGGACACGTGGCCCGGCATCAATGGCGGCGTCCCTCCACTACCCATTACCATCAACGATAGCGGGAGCTCTCGCCCAGATCGCGTGGGCCGGCGGCGCAGGGCTCGGCGGATGCAACCCCGACTTCTTCGGCTGCGTCGACGCCCTACTCAAGAGTCTTCTCGGGGAAAACTATGCGCTGAGGCCCGGATACCTGGTCTCCCATGGCACAGTGTATGCGGCCGTCTCAGCCCCCCAGCCCCTCTACGTACCGCTCCACAGGCTCCCCGGCTACGTAGCATGCCTCCTCGAGGCCGTCGCGGAGGCATACACTGTCCCAGGCCTCGATATAGGCGGGCGCTTCGAGAAATGCGTTTCCGAGGCGGGGGCGCTGAGGCCCAGGTATAAGGAGTTCGTGGGCATAAAGCTCGGCGATTACGGGGAGGAGAGGCTCTGGCAGAGGGTCGTGGAGGAGGGCTACATGTACTATGCCGCCGACCTAGACCTGTTCGCCACCTTCCATAACGAGGCCTCGGTGGCGGTGGAGGTACTGGGCGCGGAGAACCGTGTCCCGGAGGGGGTTGTCGTGAGGTTTGGGGGAGAAGGATACCCTGCAAGGATAAGCGTGGGCGAGCCAATAGCAGTTGATAAGATGGGTGACGGGGAGAAGCCCTTGGCGGCCCTCCTCCTCGAGCCCGCCCTGCTCAACACAGCTCCTCCCAGGCCGTGGCTGGTCGAGCCAGGGATCCTGAAGAACTATATAGAGGAATCCAGGAGAACCGGGGACGATATAGCTTATCCCTTCAGAGAAATAGCGGCTGTATACACCTTCAGCAACCAGGCCTCGCTCCTGATCCCCGGATACACTATGAAGGAGGATAGGCTGAGGAAGCCCCGCCCCTCCCTGCCACGCGGAACAATAATACTGGGAAAGGGCTCTCCCGGCAAGGTCTACCGGGAGGGAATAGGCCTCTATACAAGAATAGGGTGGGGCACACTATACCCCATAGAGATACCGGAGAAGCTGTACGAGAAACTGGCCCAGCAGTAAACCAGGCCGCATCTAATCCAGTCTTTTTCCATCGCAGCCCCATAGTGTCCCGCGGCGGATAACTACTTTGTTCGGATCCATATATAGAATCATGTGGTATCGGAAATAATTGGAAGCGGCTACGGGAGCCTCCTAAGAGCTTCTATGTATCGGTTAGCGGCCCGCGTCTTCGCTAGGCCTAGGGCATCTAGGGCACTATATAATGGTATAGCGCATCTATCGTCCCCTACAGGGGTTACCGTGTACTTGCACACGCAGGCGGCCATGAGGGGTGGTATGAAGAGCTTCCATAGCTTCTCGCGGAAATGCTTGCATTTACAGATACCTTCGCATTCATAGCCTATCTCGCTGGGACACCCGTATGCCTCGCCGAGCATCGCGTATAGTAGATCCTCTACGGCTCCCTTCTCGCACCCCTTATCTGGGCGGCAGATGACGAGCATATA
>JALVHX010000087.1 GCA_027028805.1 Desulfurococcales archaeon
GCCTAGAACGCCTCTGCCACAAAGAGCGCCCACGGAAACAAGCGCACCCGACAAGGAGTAGTCGAGGCCCGCGCCAGCCTCGAGCACCCTGACCACGCCCGAGGACCCGGCCACAACAGGCGGCCTCGCGGGCAGTAACCCCTCGGCCACAGCCGTCTCGACGCCCCCGATGTATGCGGCGGCCAGCTTGGCCAGATAACAGCCTCTACCATACATCCTCGGCCTAGCGCACGGGGAGAAACCGTCTCCGGTAAAGCAGACGGCGCCGCTCTCCAAGAGACACCATGCCCCATCCTTCAACGGCTTAGGGGAAACCTAGCTGGCTCGCCACATATATGTTTTATAGAGGAGCCGCCGCTATTCATGACTTCTAGTGAAGAATCATGGAGCAGGGCTACGTGGTGGTGGCGGAGAATCTCGTGAAAGACTACTCCGGCAAAATAGCTGTGCGGGGCGTATCGCTCCGCGTGAAGAGGGGCGAGATATACGGCTTGATAGGCCCAAACGGGGCCGGGAAAACGACAACCCTCAGGATGCTCTCCACCCTTGTGAAGCCCACGAGCGGCCGCATATACATAGATGGCGTAGACGCCCTAGCAGACCCGGTTAGGGCGCGGAGAAGCATAGGGTATCTACCCGAGGACGCGGACGTCTACGCGAGGCTCACCGGCCTCGAGCACCTCAGGCTCTACGCGATGCTCCGCGGAGAGGGAGATGTGGAGGAGAAGATAAAGTATGGCGCGGAGCTGAGCGGCCTGGGAGAGAAGCTCCGGGAGAAGGCCGGCGGCTACAGTAAGGGGATGAAGCGCCGCCTCCTCCTAGCGGCGGTATTGATGAACAGGCCCCGGCTGGCTATACTAGATGAGCCGACGAGCGGCCTCGACGTCTATGCATCGGTGAGGGTTAGGAGGATGATAAAGAGCTATGTATCGGAGACGGGCGCGGCCGTGATACTGTCAAGCCACAACATGCTCGAGGTAGAGTATCTCTGCGACAGGATAGCGTTCATCAACAAGGGGAGAATAATAGCCGAGGGCGCGCCGGAGGAGCTCAAACACCGCTACGGGGCGGAGAACCTCGAGGAAGCATTCGTCGCCGCAGTGGAGGAGGGTGCGCGGTGAGGATTCTCGAGGATATACGCCCCCTCCTGTGGAAGGAGTTCCTAGACCTCAGGAGGGATAGAAAAACACTCATAACAAGCATACTTATGCCGGTCATACTGCTACCGCTCCTAGGCCTCCTCGGCGTAGCCCTAATATCCCAGCAACCCGTCACCATAGCAGTCATCGACCTGGACAGGGCGACGGCGGCCTCCCCGCTCCTAGGCATAAACATATCATCACGCGAGATCGCGGCCAACATCACCTACAAGCTGAAGACAATGGGCTTCACAGTCATAGTAGCCAACGACACAGGGATCATCTCGAGCCCCGACATAGACCTAGCCGTAATAATACCGCGGGGCTTCGCCGAGAACGCGTCCTCGGTGAACGCGACAGGCCGCATAGTTATTGTTAGAAAAGCCACCATACAGGCGGCGGCCCGGGCCGAGGCCGCTGTAAGAGGCATAATAGCCTCGATAAACAATAGGCTGG
>JALVHX010000088.1 GCA_027028805.1 Desulfurococcales archaeon
GGCCTCGGGGGATAGAAGCCCAGCACCACCAGATACTTGGGGGCGGCGGTCACGAATATCATTGATAGCACGACTATCAGCATGTTCTCCTTGAGGAACTCGAGCGTGACGCGCTCACGGCTGAACAGTGGGTAGAGCACCAGGTATGCTATGAAGCTCCCGAGCACGTAGAGGAAGCCGCCCCAGAACCAGCCAACCATAGCCATGGCGAGCGCCGTCGCCGTTATATATATAAGCCTCTTCTTGAGCGGCGCGCCGGAGCGATGGATCTTGACGTATTTCGAGTAGAAGTAGATGAACAGGAACACGAATGTGAACGCTATACCCTCCTTCTCAACGAAGCCCACAATAGTCCTATCGCTGGCGGCTGGTATGAGTGCGTAGAAGAGGGCGGCAAGAAGCCCGGCGAGATCGCTTCCATCCGCGAGCTCTTTCACCGCGAGAAACGCGGTTATCACCGATAACGCGGCGAACACGAGCGGCTGGAGTGCAACCCACTCCTTTAGCGTGAGCCCGGTGTACTTCACTATGTGGTATGTAGCGGCGGTCCATATCGGGAGCCCGGGATAGCTTGTGTGGACAAAGTCCCTGCCCCAGGGATACCAGAACTCGTGTGTGGCGGGGTTATCGGGGGTGAGGGTATACCATGATAGGAGGCCGTGTGTATAGGTATAGTTCGCCTGCCAGTACTCGATCCATGGGTCGTTTCCGTGTAGCTCGAGACCCCACTTCATGGCGGGTATAGCCCTTATATATACCGCTAGAGCCATTATGGCGACAAGGAGCACCAGGGTAATGATCCTCCTATACCTAGGGTTCTTGTCTAGCCACGAATAGAACCTGTCAAGGTAATGGAACACGACGCTGGCCATAACCGATCACCCGTATCTAAGCGCTCCACGACGCCGCGGACAACCCTCGATGATTCACGGTATTCAATAGGGATACTTTTTACACAAATATAAATCTGGCTACAACAGCTCCCGGGGCCCCGCGCCGGGAGGGATAAACCCTACTCCTCGTAGAAGACGCTACCCGCGCCCGCGTCCAGGAACCGGTCCCGGTGCCTGGAGGCCAGGTATTCCCGGGCCTCGTCGCCGCTACAGTGGATCGGGGCTATTTTATGGAAGCCGAGCTCCACGAGGCGGTCAAGCCTCTCCCTGGGAGGCCTATGCATGCCGCCGATCACAAGCCAGGGCTCTCCGCCCAGGCTCTCAACCATGTGCTCGGCCAACACGTCTACTCCGGGATGACTACAGCCCACGAGCACGTACAGCCTCCCCCTATACAGGACGGCCCCCGCCTGCTCCCACACCCCTATGCTTGATGGAAACGGTTTCCCCGCATACACGTCTCCGGCGACACGCGTCACATCCCGGTTCTCGACGGGGACGAGGCCGTGGCCCTCTATGTATCTCCTAAGCCGCTCGCCGCTACCAGCCGGGTAGTAGACGGGGACCCTGAGGCCGTGGAGAGCAGGTATCCCGCCGGCGTGATCCATGTGGCGGTGGCTCAGCACCACCGCGTCTATGCCCCGGAGATCAACGCCCAGCCTCTCAGCGTTCCTAGCCAGAATAGAGGGGTTTGCGC
>JALVHX010000089.1 GCA_027028805.1 Desulfurococcales archaeon
AATAACTCTGGGTCCCCGGATATATAGGCGTAGGTAAAGGCAATTATGGATAGTGGTGTTCATGCATGCTTTTCCGCAGGGGGAACCCTCTCGGGCTCATAAGGGATCCGGTCTACGGCTACGTTGACTTCGACAAAGTCGTGGAGAAGCCTGTTATAGACTCCGAGGCTGTTCAGAGGCTTAGGTGGCTGAGACAGCTCCAGCTGGCCTTTACCGTATACCCCGGAGCTGATCATAGCAGGTTCCAGCACAGCGTGGGCGTAATGAATCTTGCCGGCTTGTTTGCTGAGCAGCTGCTCCGCGAGATCGAGGAAGAGGGGCTCGGGGGCTATAGTGTTGAACAGGTCTATTACTCCGCCCGTATAGCAGGTCTCCTGCACGACGCTGGCCACGGCCCCTTCAGCCACGCCTTCGAGGAAGCGATTTATTGGGCCAAGAAACTGCCCATAGCTAACCATGAGGAGGCCGGCTACCATATTGTGAGGCATACCGGTATAGCTGATCACCTGGAGGCCGAGGGGCTCTCCGACCTCGTGCTCGATATCCTGGGCCCCGAGCCCCGGGGCGGCGCTGTACACAGGCTTATACGGAAAACTGTTAAGGAATGGGTTTATCCGGCCGATATACTCGACTTCCTGTTGAGGGACAGCTACTATGCTGGTACGAGGGAATACGGCGCAGTAGATTATACGAGGCTGATCAAGCTCAGCCACGTGGATCCCGAGGATCCATCGAATATATGTCTCGAGGAGAGGGCCCTGAGCGCGCTCGCCGAGTATCTCCACGCGAGAATATCCATGTTCGAGAACGTCTACATACACCCCGTGTCAGCGGTGTTCAGCCACACGGCGTCCCTCATGATGAGGTTGACGGATGAGAAGACGCAGTATTATACGGAGGCGATCGAGAGGCTGAGCCAGGGCGATCCCTCCCTGTATCTCAGGCTAACCGACTATGGCGCCATAGAGCTCGCCATGAGGCTGGCCGGCGAGGGAGATGAGAGGCTCGCCGCCCTGGTTAACAGTATACTCTACCGGCGCCCCCTGTGGAAAATGGTGTATGAGCAGAAGGTGTCCATAGAGCCCTCCCAGCTACGCGGCATAACCGGGGCGCTTCTCCTCAACCTCAGTAAGGAGATAAAGCGGAGGATAGATGAGAGGGTTAGGGAGGAGCTCGGGGAAGACTACTGGATAAGCATGAGCACGTTGAAGCCTACACCACCGGTGCCCACCGGCTACATACAGTTATGCCGCGTCAAGACAGGCTCTCCCGAGAACACTCGCAGGCTCACAATACCCGACCTCCTGGAATCAGAGGGGATAAGGCTCAAAATACTGATAAGAGCCTATGTTCCGGCACACGTCTACGGGGATGAGGAGAAGAGGCGTTATGCTGAGAAAAAATACATGGAAATACTGGAAGAGTACATTACGCCGCGGAGCCTGCTAAGCGGTATAACAATGTAGGATTGAATAAATAGGATCGATACAGGTAATAGAAACATCTTTTTTAATAAAATCCTCGTTCTATGGAAACTATGCATGAAACACAATATTTACACGTTATTTAAACAACCACGGTAAAAAACCCGGATTCCACGAGAACAAGTATAAAACCCACTTAATCCTACATATTCAAAATAGCCCTCCATAACGTAATGGAGGGTAAGGGTGAGCAGGTTATGTCAAGGCTTGCACCAATCCTACTCCTAATAGCATTCCTCATATCCATAGCGCCCGCCATACCCCTAGTATACGCGGCCCCAATACATGTAACCAACACAAAGAACATTGATGGAAACGCCGCAGACTGGTCCATAAGCATTCCACCATATAACAACACGTGGTGGTTCAACGACACAAACGGCGAACTAATATGGCGTGACCCGGTAAACGACACGTATAACTATCTAGACCCATACGCGCCCGGCACACAGGGAGATAATAGACTACCCTACGCGGACATAGTGGAGTTCCATGTAAGCGGCGACGCCAACTACATATACTTCATGGCCAGGTTCAATGATACCACCGAGATAACCCTCGGCCAGAGCGGCGCAACCTGGCTCTCAATAGCCATAGACACCACGCCCGGTAGCGGCGAGACCTATCTGGCAGGCAACTCCGAGACCCAGGTCGACAGCCTAGCTGCGTGGGAGCGCCAGATAGTCGTCAACCTTGCAGGAAAATACGCTGATGGGACAACGCCCTCCGGCACAGAGCTCGTGGCAGGCCTCCAGAACAACTGGGGCACGTTCTTCTATCTCGTCGACAACACCTGGAGCTTCGTCAGCGACCCGGATGCGCTCCTAGCGGTTAATCTCACCGAGGGCATAATAGAGATAAGGATATCGTGGAGCGCTCTCGGAGTAACCCTGGGCGGCGGGGACGTAAGGCTCAATATAACAGTGATGAGCGCCCTCGGCTACTCGAACAACGAGGGCGATGGCGGAACATGGGATAACGATGTAGATAGCGACGCCGTTGACGTGATCACAGGCCTCTCCGCGACAATAGACGAGATAGGCGATGGTATAATCAACTATTATCTCCCTGTTATAATTGATGGGGTCACTGGGGAGCCCAAGCATGGTAGCAAGGCGCTTGTCGAGGTAGGCGTCTATCCCACGTCTATAAGGGTCGGCGAGGCCTATGATCTGTGGGTCCACGTCTATGATGAGTTGGGGCTTCCCGTGACAGGCGTTGATGTAACGATCAAGGAGAACGGTGTTGATTTCGCGACGGGTCACACAGACTCCTATGGATACATGGCCCTTCATGGCCTAACGAAGAGTGATAGCGGAACCTATGTGTACACGGCTGTCACGAACGCTTATGACGGCTACCCGGCCAACACAACGGAGGCCTCGTCCGCCACCCTCCACGTGTTGGCCACTGCGAGCAAGCTCAAGGTATACGTCAATGCCTCGACGGTATACCTGGGCTCCCCGATAAAGATCTATGGTACGCTTGAGCAGAATGAGACAGGTGTATGGGAGCCTATAGCCGGCGAGAACGTGTCCATCTATATTAACGGCGTCTTCGTGGCGAACGCGACAACGGATTCCACGGGATACTTCGAGCTCAACACGACAGCCCCGACCTATATAGGAACCAATACTATACGCGCCTATTATCCCGGCAACGACACGGCGGGCTATCCCGCGGTGGATAACACGACCACGCTTGTAACAATAGGTATAAGGAGCATAGATGGCTCCCCGGCCGACTGGGCCGGGCTCATACCGCCCAGAGACAACATGTGGAACGTATCCAACAACGAGCTGGTGTGGAGAGATGCTATAGGCGACACGCGCACAGACGCCGACAGCACCTATGAGAACGCCTCCATAGTCTCGGATATAACAGGGTTCCGCGTCACAGTAGACCCCTACTACCTATACATCGAGATAACGGTCAGGGATCTACAGGAGCTCGGCGTGGCCGGCGCCCCCATATTCGATATAGGGATCGATCGTGACCAGAGCGGTGGAAGCGGCCAGTCATGGCTACCAGGCTACAGTGATACGCAGGCAGGATACTATAACCGCTGGGAGTACGCCATAAAGCTTGATCTATCAAACTCGGCTGTAAGCGGAGCCGGCAGCTATACTGGTGGCACGGGCTGGGGAGACGCGCTCATAGTCACCGATAGTGGATGGAGCCTCCAGGACGCCTCCCATGCCTGGTTCGGCGTCGACAACACTACTGAGACAATAGAGATAGCTGTGCCATGGGACATAATTGGCGGAGCTCCGGGCGCCGGCGACGCCCTGAGGTTCGTCGTGATCTCGGGTGTCGGCGACCAGAGCGGCAACTTCTACGACATAGGTGATAGCGACGCCATAGATGCTGTTACGGGCTATGAGCCCAACACCTGGGACGAGGTCGGCGACGGCTACGTCGACTACGCGTTGACTGTGGCTGTTAACGCAGGCTTCCAGCTGGCGCCGGGCGACACTGTCTCGATATCCTGGATAAGCCCAACACCCTACAACGAGAGCACCGTGCCCGCCGGCGTCCCGATAGACTTCAAGGTCTATGTGAGGGACAGCCTCTACAACAGGCTAAGCCACTACACCGTCTCAGTGTTCAACGCTACATCCAACACCAAGATAATGGACGTGGATCTCGATGGACTCGGCTACGGCAGCTTCCAGCTGACACTGCCTGTGGGCACACACGAGCTCATCGTGGTGTTTAATGGAAGCGGCCTAATACCGGCTGCGCAGAGCAAGAAGCTTATACTGACAGCACAGCCGATCTATCCGACGAGGCTCAACATATCCTGGGGCCTCCTCGATGATGCGGACGGCAACGGCTACGTGACGCCCGGTGACACGGTTAGGGTGACGATGACGCTTGAGTACTATAACAGCACCGAGGATCTGTGGCACCCGCTGCCCAACGTCAACATAACGCTCAACGCGAGCGAGGCGGGAGTACTCGTCAACGTAACAACTGACTCCAGCGGCACAGCGGTATATGACTGGCTGGTAACCGATATAGGCGGGCCCAACTGGGTCAAGTTCAACGCCACCTACTACGGCAACGCATCCGCTATCGGCACGCCCAGGTTCGATGGAAGCAGCAACGCAACCTACGTGCCATACTATATAGCTAGGATAGTTGATGGAAACCTCGACGACTGGACGGGCACACCGCCCGCGACCACGCCGGGCGTAGCAACTAGCGGCATGGAGATAATAATCAACGACCCGGCCGGCGACGTGAGAACTGATTATAGGAGCGACTGGGACTGGCCTCACCCGGCGGACCTAGACATAGTGCAGGCTAGGCTGTTGATAGACAAGTACGAGCTGTATGGAGCGGTTGAGTATGTTGGAAACGAGTCGCCCTACAAGATACTATTGATAGTCATCGACGTGGAGCCCTTCAACGACACAGGCACGACATGGATACCCGGCTGGTCGGATACGGAGCTGGCCACCATAGTGGGC
>JALVHX010000090.1 GCA_027028805.1 Desulfurococcales archaeon
CTCCTAGCGAGGCCCCTGATACCCCACCATTTCTCGAAGCCGCATCCATGGAGACAGCCCCTAAGCGTTATCTCCTTGATAACAGCTAAGGCATCTATAACAGAGCTCTTACCCGTGCCCATGGGGCCCGCGAACACTGTGAGCGGCCTCAGCTCGAAGCACCGGTTATCGAAGGCCTTGAAGCCGCGTATACAGAGCCTGTGGAGCAAGTGCTTCAAGACACAGCTACACCACACCCGGGACGTATCATGAACCGCGGACTCGGATACAGTGCGGAGGACGGGGCCTTCTCCCACGTCCCCGACGCCGTGAAAGAAGACACTCGCCATATAGGGTATTTTTCACCGTGATATATAAACATGACACATAAAACAAAAAGCATCCATCATGCCGAGGCTTCTCGGAGCCGGCGCCGTCTAATTATTTATACCGCGCAGATGTTATTCTAGGAGACACGATCCAGGTGAGAGCCATGGGGGAGACGGGAGGCATAGGGGTAGCCGTCATAGTTGTCAGCGACGCGGTATATGAGGGCAGGAGAAGAGATGTCTCCGGAGAAAAAGCGGCGAGGCTCTTCGAGGAGGCCGGCTACAGGGTTGTATATAGGAGCGTGGTGCCGAATAATCCGCGACACATATACGGCGCCGTACACGAGGCGGCGGCGAAGGCCGGCTTCATACTAGCCATAGGGGGAACCGGGCCCAGTCCACGCGACATAACGGTCGATGTCGTGGAGAAGCTCGCCTGGAGACACCTCCCCGGCTTCGGAGAGCTCTTCCGCCGCCTAACATATGAGAGGGAGGGCGTCAAAGCCATATATACGAGGGCTGAGCTATACCTCGTCTCCTCGACGCCGGTGGCGGTGATCCCCGGGGCCCCTGGGGCCGTGGAGCTGGCTTTGAAAGAGATCCTGCTGGACGCGATCCCCCACCTCGTCGAGGAGGCGGCGAGGATCGAGGGGCCCCACGGGGGCCGCGGCGGCCACTGATCACGGTGCATGGGGGTCGACGAGGCGTGGCCGGAGAGCTGAGGCCCGGGGACAGGCTCGTGTTAGAGAGAAGGGTTGTGGAGGAGGATACGCCGAGGTTTCTCAGGGAGCAGGGGATACACGTATTGTCCACGCCCAGGATGATAGCGTATATGGAGGAGGCGGCCCGCCGCCTCGCCGAGAAGGGGCTGGAGGAGAACCAGACGACAGTGGGGTATCACGTAGACGTCTACCATAAGGCCCCGGCTCCCCTGGGAAGCGTTGTGCGCTACGAGGCGGTGCTCCTGGAGAGGGATGGCCGGAGGCTCCTGTTCAGGGTGAGGGCGTGGCTCGGCGACAAGCTTGTGGGGATAGGGCTCCATGAGAGAGTGATCGTTGACAGAGACGCGTTCGCCGCCAAGACGCGGGGTGCCACGGGATAGTGCTGGAGGAGACGATACAGGCAACCCTGATGCTTTTCGTAGTGCTCGACGCGCCGGGCAACGCCCCGCTCTTCTACTACTTCACCAAACACATGGACTATGCGAGGAGAAGATCAACTATCAGGCTCAGCATAGTTATAGCCGGGATAGTTCTCCTCGTCTTCGCCTTGATCGGGGATCTCGTTCTCGAGTACCTGGGCGTAACTATGAATGATTTCCGTGTCGCCGGCGGAGCCATATTATTCATATACGCCGTGCTCGGCCTCCTAGGCCACAGCGCCGCCGAGGAGGCTGGGGGAGAAGACATAGCCGTCGTCCCCCTCGCCATGCCGCTCCTAGCCGGCCCCGGCAGTATAACGACCGTGATATACATCAAGTACGCCATGGGCGTCCACGTAGCCCTCATAAGCCTCGCCGTGAACCTCGCGGCCGCATGGATACTTCTCGAGAACGGCGAGAAGATGCTGAGGCTCGTGGGGAGGAGGGGAGGAATCGTTGTGAGCAAGATATTCGCGATACTCCTAGCCGCCTTCGCCGTGGCAATGATTAGGGAGGGCATAGCCGGCATAATCTCGGAGATGACTTGAACAGCTATATATCCCGGGGCCATTGTTCTATAGATAGATAAAAACACGGCTGACGCAACAATATGCGCCTCCAAGCCACCGTCCCCGAGACCCCCTTGAGGGCTGAGGAGGTCTTGGCCGCGGATAGGCTTATAAGGATGCTCTCCCCCCGCGAGGACGTAGCCGATGAGACTTCTCTGAGGACCGAGGTTCTCGGAGGCATAACGACCTTTATAACGATGAGCTACGTCGTCCCCGCCAACGCCGTCATCCTCCACGACGCCGGCATGTCCTTCGGCGGGGCCGCCGCCGCGACTATACTGGTTGCAGGCATATTCTCTATACTGGCAGGCCTCGCGGCCCGGCTCCCCTACGCGATAGCCCCCTATATGGGTGAGAACGCGTTCTTCGCTTACAACATGACCATGATCATAGCCATGATAGGGTATACGGGGGAGCCGTGGAGGGCGGCTTTGGGCATAGTTTTCTGGTCCGGCCTAGTCTTCCTGCTGATATCCTCCACGGGCCTCGGCGGCAGGGTGTTGTCGAGCATACCGAGGTTCATGATCGCCACCTGGGCCTCGGCCATAGGCTTCTATATAATGTATGTGGGGTTCAGGTTCGCGCACTTCATCCCCGGCCTCTACGGGGGCGAGACGTATCTCGAGCACATAGTGGCACTCCTCATAGCCGCTGTGGGAACCGCTCTCACAATAGCCTTAGTCATACGCGAGACGCCGGGGCACATGCTGATAGGGTTCATGTTCACGTTTCTCCTCGGCCTAGCCGCCCGCTCCATGGGATTACTCGGCGGGGAGCGCTACGTCTTATCCCTCCACCCGGCCAGTATATCCATGATAGCCTTCAAAGCAGATATACTAACCCCCCTGACACACCCCGTCCTCATAGCGTTGATCTATATGTTGTTCCTCATAGACATGATAGACACCATGGGCACAGCCGCCAGCCTCTCGTTTATAGCGAGGCTGATGGATGAGAAGGGGAGGCCCTACAGGTTCGACAAGCTCCTCCAGGTCGACTCGCTCTCATCGATCACGGCCTCCCTCCTGGGATCCCCCACCAGCGGCGTATACATAGAGTCGGCCGCCGGCATAGCCGTCGGCGCCAGGACAGGGCTCTCCTCTATAGTGACGGGCCTATGCTTCCTAGCCCTCCTCCCCCTACTACACATCGCGCCGACTATAGACGTGGCCCTCCTCCGCCTAAGCGTGGCCCCGGCAATGATAGCCATAGGCCTTCTCTTCGCCACGAGCCTCGGGAACATAGATTTCAGCAACTGGGCCGAGGCCTCCACAGCGATCCTGACAATAGCCTCGATGATATACACCGGGAACCTGGCCATAGGGTTCGCGGCCGGCATGATCACCTATCCCCTCGCCCTCATAGCCTCTGGGAGAAAAGAAGAGGTTAACAGCACGTCTCTCCTAATGCTCCTCTTCGGAACCCTCCTAGTGGCCTTCCTCCCGCTCAGGCTGAAGTAGACGCGTCAGCCCCCGCGGCCCAGCTCTAAGCCCCTGTAGTAGACGGCGTATCTCCCATATCTTCCATACAACCTGAACCCGTATCCCTCGTAGAGGCTCCTCGAGGAATAATAGTCGACCGCTATAGCGGACAGGTTCCTCGAGGCCACGTAGCCGAGTATACAGGAGAGCTGTCTAGTGGTGGAGAGCTCCCCGGGCTCCAGGGAGCCGCATGTCCTCGAGACATTCTCTAGGAAGACGTTGCCCTTGTAGCCGACCCAGCGATAATAAGCTATCCTCGTCCCGCCGTATATGAAGGATTTGTAGCCGTGCACATAGAGGGTGTAGGCTGTATCCTTGTATGATATGAGTATGAAGGACTCGTTGCGGGGCACGCTATCCATTATAGCCTCCACGGCCCCGGCCAGCCCATGCTCAGGTATCTTGTCCTCTATGAACCTGAAGCCTATGAGTATGGGGTTGAGGATGATCGATGAAGCTATGAGCGACACCATCATGGCCGCCGCAACTGTCTCCGAATCGATTCTTTTCCCGATGACATAGAGGTAGAATAGATAGAACAGCAGGGCGGCGGGTATAATGAGCATGGACAGCCCCATGTACGCGGCGCTCCCCGCGGGAGAGGCGTAGTAATAGTAGTAGCGTAGGAGATACCCATACACGAGTATAGACGAGAACACTAGATACGCGGCGGCGTACAGGTATATGCGCCGCATCCTATAGGGGATCCCGTGGCCCAGGGCATCCCTATCCAATAGTAGCGGGGCCAGCGCGAGCGCGGGGCCAACGTATCTGGCGCGTGGGAGAGATATGAAGGCCAGCGTATACAGTATGATGGTGAGCGAGAGAAACACCTCGTCGAGGCCTCCCCCACGCCTATCCCTGAGACGCCTCGCCAAGACTATTATGGGGAGAGCCGCTAGGGGCAGGGTTGAAGCCACTATGGCTAGCTGGCTCATCGTTATATATAGGGCGCGTCTCAGCAGGGCCGGCCTACCCATCAAGCCCTCTATATAGTATCTCGTGTAGCCGCCCGAGGTATATAGTATGGATCTCAGCGTATCCGTCTTCGACGTGAACACGTATGTGTACACGGCATACTGCGACAATACACCGCCCACAGCTATAGCTAGCAACAACAGGTATGCGTTGAGCCTAGGCATTCTCCTGTAGACAAATAGGTATGACACGATCATCGCCGCGACGAGCACCGATGGATACACGTAGTCCGAGAACCATATGTAGAGGAGCCCTCCGAGAACCCATGGCCAGCCACGCTTATCCAGGCCCAGTGCTCCCCGACCAATAATATAGGCGAGTACGACGCTGAGAACGCTCACACCACCCTCGGGTGTAATTGTCATTGAGAGGTTCACGTATAGGGGAGCCACGCTATATACAAACAGTATCGCCGCGGCA
>JALVHX010000091.1 GCA_027028805.1 Desulfurococcales archaeon
CCTTCTATATATTGATGGCCCCCGACATAGCTTTGGCCTATATAGCGGTAGGCGTCGGGATATACACGGGCCTGCTGCTCTACGCGATCGGTAAGACCGAGAGATACGAGGCGGTGGGGGAGGAGCAGGGTTGAGGGCGAGGCTTCTCGCCGCGATCCTGGCGGCGCTGGCCGTTATCCTAGCCATATACATCGTGGCCGGCTACGGCCTAGTGGCCTTGTCTGGGGAGAGGTATGTGAAGGACTGGATCAGTGGTCTGGGCGAAAAATATGTTGCGGGATCAATCAAGGACGTAGGCTCGCCGGAGGCGGTGACCAGCATAGTATGGGACTACCGTGGCCTCGATACATTGTTCGAGACAGGCGTGTTCTTTCTAGCGGTGATAGGCACGTTGTCGCTCTTCAGGGGCATGGAGCGCGGCGGAGAGAGGGGTGCCGGGAAGGATGCCGGCATGAGCCTTATAGTTAAGACTGTGACGAGGATCACTGTTTTCCTCATAGTAGTGGTATCGGCCTCCATAGCTCTCCATGGACAGATCACTCCCGGAGGCGGCTTCCAGGGAGGCGCGGCGCTGGCGGTGGCGCCTCTCCTCGCCATAGTCGCGTTTGGTCGCGGAGCGCTTGTTGAGAGAGGTGTTAGGGAGACTCTGATACTTGGGCTCCGCTCACTAATGGTTACGATCATAGCCCTCGTCGCGCTCTCCCCGCTGCTGATAGGATACCTGCGTGGGGCCGAGATGTATATTATGCAGAACCAGGCGAAGCCGTGGGCGCCGATAAGCCTTCTCCCAGGCTACGCGGCCGACACGTTTCTCGGAGGCACACTCGTTGTTTTCAACGTGGCGGAGTTCATAGCGGTGGGCGCGGCGTTCGCCGCTGTGTTCCTCGTGTTATCTGTGCCAGAGGAGAGGGCGAGAGAGGTTATGGGGGGTGGCGGGCATGGGCGCTGAGGTGTTGTATGCCAACCTGTTATACATAGCGTCCCTCGCGGTGGCCGCGGCTATAGCGGCTGTGTCGCTCTACGGCGTCGCCAGGAAACCGAACATGGTTAAGAAGATAATAATGCTGTCTATATTCGGCGATACCGCTAACATGTTCGCGGTCCTCCTAGGCTATAGGATGGCCCCGCGGAACGCGCCCCCCGTGATACCGGTGAAGGGAACCGAGCCCCTCGTTAATGTCACGGAGTATGCATCTATAGCGGTTGATCCCCTGCCCCAGGCGCTCGTCTTGACGGCTGTGGTGATAAACTTGGCGGTGACGGCTCTCATGGTGGCTCTCACTATCCAGATATATCGCCTATACGGCACGCTGGAGTCAACCAGGATAAACAGGCTCAGGGGGTGAAGGGTTGTTGAGGATAACCGGGTTCGCCGCATCTTTTGCTTTAGCGATGCTGGTCTATATGGTGTTCAGCGGCTCCATCGGGCCCTATGTCAACCTCTACGATATCGTGACGGGGATCATTGTGTCCGCGGCGGCAGCCGCTCTTCTCTCAGACACGCTTGTCAGCGATGAGAGGAAGCTGCGGGACCCCCGGAGGCTCCTGTATCTCATAGTCTACGCGGTCTATTATCTCTTCGTTATAGAGATCAGGGCTCACCTAGGGGTCATGAAGCTGATCCTTAGGCCCGGTGATGCGAGGCCCGGCATAGTCTGTGTACCCTACGCTACGCGCAGCGACTATGCCACCGTGATGGTGGCTAATAGTATAACGAATACTCCGGGAACAGTGGTTGTTGATCTGGATGAGGAGGAGAAGTGTTTCTATGTCCACTGGATACGCGTTGTCTCCGAGGAGCCCGGCGAGGCCCGGCGCCTTGTCTCCAGCGTGTTTGAGAGGTATGCGGGGAGAATACTTGATTAGCTATGAGAGGGGCCTGTGCGGGTGATGGTGTTGGCTTGGTGGAGCTTCCTGGTGGGCCTCGCATCCACGCTCCCCATAACGGGTGCTTTCTCCACGCCTCTCCTATGGGTGGCTACGCGTAGCCGCCGCCTCGTTAGGGCGTGGGCGGTGTTTTTCGCGGCGGCCACGATGCTTGTGGCGGCGGCTAACCTTTATCATCTGCTCTACGTGGAGCCGGGGAGGGTGGCTGTATATTATTTCGGTGGCTGGGTGTTGGCGACGAATTATCAGGTTGGAATAGTGTATACTGTCGACGCGTTGTCTGCTCTCATGGGTTTCCTGGCGGCGGCCCTGGTGTTCGCGGCGACCCTGTATAGCCTAGAGTATATCGGGGAGGGAGGCGAGGAGTGGTATTATACCCTGCTCCTCGGGCTCCTGGCGGGCTTGATGGGCGTGTTCTATACGGGGGACGCCTTCAACTTGTTCGTGATGCTCGAGGTCGTCGGTGTATCCGCATACTCCCTGGTCGCCTATTATAGGGGCGATGGGAGAGCTGTTGAGGCTGCTCTAAAATACGCGTTTGTAGGCTCTATAGCGACGACTGTTTACTTCATATCCCTCGTAATAGTCTACTATGGCTTGTCGTCGGCGTATATCGTTGTTGAGGGGGAGAGGATCCCGCTCGGCACCCTTAATATCGCGGGGCTGCAGTTCGCGTGCCGCGTGGCAGGCATCGAGGGCGCCGTCCATGGGCTGAACATAGTGGCCCCGGTCGCCGCGGTCTTTATATCGATGGCGGTATGGGTGTTTATGACCAAGGCCGCCTTGTTTCCTAACCATTTCTGGCTCCCCGACGCCCACCCGGCCGCTCCTTCGCCGGTCTCGGCGCTCCTCAGCGGCGTCGTCGTTAAGACGGGTCTCTACTCGTTGATAAGGTTTATATACACGGTGTATATGCCGTCCCGCTACGCCCCCGTGGCCGAGGTCACGGGTGTTGTCCTCGGCGTCCTCGTGGTAGCCGGGGCTCTCTCATCGCTGGTTGCGGGCTTCATGATGCTTGTACAGGATGATGTGAAGAGGCTGATAGCGTATAGTACTGTTATGCATATGGGGTATGTGGCTATGGCGGTGGGGCTTGGCACCAGGATGGGGTTGGAGGCGGCCGTCTACCATATGGTGACGCATGCTGTGGGGAAGGCGTTGTTCTTCTTCTCCGCGGGCATGGCTATAATGGTGGCAGGGTCTAGGAGCATTGACGGGTTGAGCGGCGTGGCCGAGGAGTCTCCTGTAGCGGCCCTGGGGGTTGTCGTGGCGGCCCTCGGCCTGGCGGGTGCTTTCCCCCTGGGGTGTTTCTCGAGCAAGCTTCTCCTCTACCTCGCCTTTGTTGAGAGGGGCGCTGTTCTCCTGGCTATTGTATTGATAGCTTCCAGCGCTATGGCTTTCGCCGCCTATAGTAAGCTTGTCTACGCTCTCGTGTTCAAGAGGCCTAGGGGAGGCTTCTCCGGTAGGAGGCCGGGATCCTGGATGAGGATCGTTGTATTATCGTTCTCGGCGCTCTTCGTTGCCCTAGGCGTGTTTGCGCCATATATAGTGGGCGGAGTCGTCTCCCCTGTCGCCGCCGCGGTGCTGAGCCCTGAGAGCTATTATAGGGCTGTTTTCATGGGGTGAGCCGCCATGGATATATTCATGCTTGTTCTCTACGTCTCGGTGGTTATGAGCGCCCCCATGGCTCTACTCCTGTTCATCTACTTCGCGGCGGCGGCCCGCTACCGGGCCGGGGGCGGGGAGGAGCCGTATACCTCGGGGCTGGACTATCCCGAGGAGGATCTCAGTGTCCCGGACATCTTCTTCTGGAGCATAGTGAGGTATCATGGGAGGAGGCTCTATGGTTTTCTCCGGGACAGGCTCCATAACGGTGTCCTGGACAACTGGCTCGCGTGGATGCTTGGCTGGCTCCTAGGTCTCTTTGTCCTGGTGGCCGGCTTCATGGCTCTGGGGTGGTGATGGGCTGTGGCGGGCGTCGTGGAGGGCTTGCTGCTTATAGCTGAGGCCCTTGTTTATCCCGGGCTCCTGTTCCTCGTAGCCCTAGGCTTGTTCGTGGACTGGTTTATGAGGAAGCTGGCGGCCAGGATGCAGGGGCGTGTCGGCCCATACTATGCTGGGCCACATGGGCTCCTGCAGCCCCTATATGATATATTGAAGCTTATGAGGAAGGAGGTTGTCGCCGCCCGGGGCGTGCACGTGCTGGTGGCTGTGGCGGCGGCCTCTTTCACAGTATCCGGCCTCTCCGCCGTAATGCTTATGACTCCCCTGGCTCCGCGCATACTGGCGGCTCCGGGAGACATAATAGTTTTCGCCTACCTCCTCCTACTACCAGCTGTGGCCGTGGCTGTGGCCGGGTTCGCGGCCGCCAACCCCTATAGCATCAAGGGAGCCGCCAGGTTCCTCTCAATGGTCGTGGTAGTCGAGCCCCTCTTCTTCACACTAATCCTGATCCCGGTCCTCGCAGCAACACTCTACGATCCAAGCACAGGCTACAGCGTCACAGCCACAATAAACACGCTGCCCAAGCTATGGCTCGACACATCGAGACCATACTGGATAGCCCTCCTAACAGCACTCCCGGCAGCATTCATGATAAACCACGCCAAAATGCTCCTCCGCCCATTCGACATACCCGAAGCCGAGACAGAGATAGTGGAGGGACCACTAGTAGAATACAGCGGAACAACATACGCCTACCTAAAACTACTACACCTAACAGAAAAAGCAACACTACCACTAATATTCACAATAATATACCTAGGAGGACCATACCCATACCCACTAACAACAATACAAGGAACAATAACACTAGCAACAAAATACCTAGCAACACTATTCATACACACATGGATACACACATCAACACCAAGAATGAGAATAGAACAAGCAATAGACTGGCTAATAAGCTACCCCGGACTACTAACACTAACATCACTAACAATAACACTAACAACATACACACTAAACATAAAAATATACTAAAAACAATACAACAC
>JALVHX010000092.1 GCA_027028805.1 Desulfurococcales archaeon
ATAGATGCGGAGGCACTCAAAGACGCCCTATCTTATCTCTCGGCGAATCATAATTATTATGCGCGCACCGTCCTCGTCAATAGCGATGCACGCTTATTTGATGGCAGGGGCATAGATACGGTTATAATGAACCCCCCATTCGGTGTTAAGAAGACTACGCGGGGCCTGGACGTGGAGTTTCTGGAGGCTGCGGCTAGATACGCCTCATCAATATACAGTATCCATAAATACAGCGTAGGCCTTGAGAGGATTGTCGAGGAGATAGCTGCTAGATACGGGTTCTCGGTGAGGGCGATACGTTATTTACTTCCAATAAAGATGATGTATCCGCGTCACAGAAGGAAAGTGTATAGGGTAGCGGTGGCTCTATATATTCTGAGGAGACGGTGAGAAGGCGTGGCGAATAAGCCTGTCCAGGGAGAATTCCACGTGCCAGGAGACGCTATATGTGTTATAGAGGAGTATATCGCCGGCGACGGCACGTATAGTGATCCTATGGGATTTGTCAGAGCCTCGGTCGTGGGGAGGCTTATCATAGACCTTAATCAGAGGATCATAAGCATAAAGCACCCGCAGGGAAAACCAGTAGTGCCCCGGGCCGGCGACATAGTTATAGGCGTAGTCGAGACAATAACCGATGACCTAGCATTTATTGACATATTCGCGCATGCGGCCAAGCCTTCGGCCAACATGGATTATACAGGGATAATACATGTGTCCCAGATAAGCGAGAAATATGTCGAGCGAGTTAAAGACGCCATCCGGCCCGGCGACATAGTTAGGGCCAGGGTTTTAAACAACAAGCCTCCCTACCAGCTCACCTTAAAGGGGCCTGGCCTGGGCGTGATACTGGCTTTCTGCAGCAGATGCGGGGCAGAAATGATTGTACGTAACGACGAGGAGCTTGTATGCAGCAGATGCGGCCGGGCCGAGAAACGCAGGGTTTCAATGAAATACTATGTTGTTAGATACTTTGTTTGAGTCTAAACTTTGAGGGACGGCAAATGTTTTATACTCCTATTATACTTAAAGAATACAACAGAATCATGTAGTAACAGAAAAGAATTGGAAGGAGCACTGGTTCTCGGTGACTGCATAGCTTTGTGTACTAAATATATAGTGGCCGGCTCCGTTGCTTAGAGTTGTTTAAGGACAGCTGTGAAGCGCGGGGGCTGGCATGGCTAGGATTAAACGCGTGTATTTCGTTAGGTGTAGGGGAGAGGAGTGTATTAGTCTTTCAGAGTTCCTGCTGGAGAATATGGCGGGGTTCGTGGACGTCACCATGCGTGTCGTCGATGACGGGGTTTTGATCGAGATATATGGTTATAAGAGCGAGGTTAGAGACGCATGGACTAAGATAAAGAAGCTCCTATCAATGTATTCCGAGCAGTTCCCGGCGGGGAGGAAGGGGCGTTATCGTTACAGCCTCGAGGCCATCGTCAGAAGGGTGAGGCATACGTTTCCGCCACAGCTATTGGCAGAGATAGCGGCCAGGATGGGCCGGTTCCTTGCGGCACAGGAGGGGTATCTGGAAACAGATATGTCTCCGGAGGAGCTCTACGGCCTAGCCTCTAGGATCGCGGAGGCCATGGAGGAGGTCAGATACGAGGTTAGAGGAAGGACCACCAAGTACTATGTTGTAGCAGCATCCATTCTATCATCGAAGCCTATTCCCGATGTTATAGATGAGTCCATGGAGCTCGGGATACTGGGCGAGGACGAGGACACGGGGAAGCCTGTTCTCCGTTATGAGTGGAGACAGGCCCTGGATAAGTATCTTTCTATACAAGGAGCACGTAATGCTTTAAATCAGCGTGACTCCAATAATTCTGGCTAACGGTGGTGGCACACATGGATGTGAGGGTGGTTAAGAAGACTGAGAGAGAGCTTGTATTGGAGATCACGGGCGAGGATCACACGCTCGGCAACCTTATAGCGAAAACCGCGATGGATAATGACAAGGTCTCATATGCGACATATAGGATTCCTCATCCCTTGGAGAACAAGATGGAGATCATAATAGTTGCTAAGGAGGGCTATGATATATCGAGTATAATGGTCGAGGTGTTGGATGATATTAGGAGAAGCCTCGAGGAGTTCGCTAAGGAAGTAGAGAGGAAGCTGTAGGGTATTGAAGCCTGAGACAAGGGTCCTGGCCATATATAGGTGCGGTCAGGGATACTTGTTAGCCTCCTATAGGTCGTCCACCCTAGAGGAACTAGCTTATTCTCCAGCCCCATCCATGTTGGCTAGGACGATACAGTCTATGAAGACGTTCGGCGAGCTGAGATATGTGGCCTCCACGGATGCCGGGGCGGCTCTTATGGCAGCCACGGCCGGGCTTAGATGGCTTGGCGGCCCCGCCTCGTTGATTTTCATGATGTCTCGGAGGCAGACATTATATATACTGTGCTGTCTCTACACCGGCTCAATCAGAAATATAAGCGCCAATGCATTAACAATATGCCTACCCGGGTCGCCCCTTCATTGGTGATGGAGTCAGGGGTGTAGGTAGGCTTGGTGAAGTTTTGTCCACGATGCGGTGCAATGATGATTATGCGGAAGCGCGGTGGAAAAATATACTATATCTGTCCACGATGCGGTTATAAGGAAGAGGCTCGGCGCGACGATGCCTTGAAGCATAGTGTTAGAGTGAAGATAAAGCATACTGAGAAGGAGAAGACTATTATAGTTGACGCGGGAAGCGAGATAGCGAACCTGCCTATAACTAGAGAAGTTACTTGTCCCCGTTGCGGATACCATGAAGCATACTATTACTTTATGCAGACACGCAGCGCCGATGAGCCTATGACACGGTTCTTTATATGCCGCAGATGCGGCTATCGGTGGAGAGAATATGACTAGGGCCAGTGATGAATGTATAGTTTACACCATGATGCTTAAGGCAGAGAGGCTTCTGGAGAAAGCATATCATTCAACACCAATTCATGTATCGTCTAAGAAAGATATACATGATGCACTCATGCTCATCCGCGGCGCGCTCCAAGTCCTCGGCGGCTGTGGCGAGACCCCGGGCCTCGAGGATGCGGCTGAGTTCTAACATATACCTTATAAACCTAAATTTTATCTGTTATTACTTGAACCTATTTATATTCTTAGTAATAATATCGCGATAAAATATTGTTATCTCTAAATATATAATACCTTAATTAAAACAAGGCGACAATAAACATATAATAGTTTTGCCTGGGCCGGGTTCTGGGCATAATACGTATGGTTTACTTCCCGTATTACCTTGTGTGGAGCATTATTCCCTAGTCTCTAATGTGATAGCGAATATAAGAACCGCTATCTCATAATTTAAAATATCTTGGCGCAAAAAGAGGTATCTGGGCCGGGACAGGCTCTGCGGCCGGCCTATGGTAGACATAGAAGAGAGAGGTGTATGTGTTCGTTGAAGCTTGTCTTCGGCGATGCGCGTGTATGGAGATATGTTATAACGGCTATTAGCAAGATAATAGAGGAGGCGGCGTTCCGCGCCACCGAGGATGGGCTGCGCCTCAGAGCAATGGATCCATCACATGTTGTGCTGGTTGATTTTCATCTTCCCCGCGAGGGTCTTCTCGAATACGAGGTTGAGGGCGAGGAGGATATAGGTGTGAACATGGAGGATCTCGCGAAGATCCTGAGGAGGGCTACTAAAGGAGACAGTCTGCGCCTAGAGACGCTTGAGGGGAGCCGGCTGGCGGTGGTCTTTGAGGGAAGAGGGATCAGGAAGTTCATTATACCGTCGCTTGAGATAAGGGCAGAGGATATTCCGTCGTTGAAGCTGAAGTTCTCGGCCAGGGCCACAATGCTGAGCTCTATATTCCGTGATGTTGTGAAGGAGCTAGAGCCTATAGGAGATGCGTTGGAGCTCTATGCGGCTCCGGGCGAAGAAAAGCTTATTGCCCGTAGCTCCGGCGATCTCGCCGAGGCTGAGATAGAGCTCAGCATGGAGTCAGCGTCTCTTATATCGATAGATGTCGAGGATGAGTCCAGGGCGCTCTATACTATAGACTATTTATCCGATATAGTGTCGGCGTCCCAGGCAGCCCAGGAGACCACGGTGGAGTTCGGCACAGGTATACCGTGTAGGATCGAGTATGTATTACCGAGTAATGGAAGGCTAGTCTTCTATGTCGCGCCGAGGGTTGAGTAACAGGGGCCTAGCAGAGCTTATAAGGAGGTATTATAGGCGCCGGCCTCTCAAGGAGCCGGTGTATTTTCCAAAGAGGGAGATAGCGCTTCAGCCACTGGGCGCTAAGAGCTATGTGAGGCATCTCAGTTTTCCGTCAATAATAACACTTTATCACTATATTGATGAGAACCCGCCGCTCCACCTCTATTACTCCTCCGCAATATATGATAATCCTGGAGCAGAGGACATGGAGTCGAAGGAGTGGCTGGGCTCGGAGCTCATATTCGATATAGACTCCGACCACTATGAGGGGTGCGGGGACGCCGTCTCTGTTTGTCTGGATTGCGGAGAGGTTATAGAGGGGAAGGCGAGGAGCTGTCCCCGGTGCGGCTCAAAGAATCTCGCGGTGATACCTCTTCTGGGGGAAGAGTGTCTCCGCAGGGCATGGCATGATGCTGTGCGGCTCTATGATATTCTTAGAGAAGAATATGGTTTCAGCCAAGTATACCTGGAGTTCTCGGGTAATAGGGGCTTCCATATACGTGTGACCGATGAGGAAGTATTGCCGATGACGCGTGATGAGAGGAGGCTTGTGGCCGACTATGTGCGGCTCAACATGTTTAGGCTGGAGCAGCTCGTGTATCCCTACAGGGAACATGGAGCGCGTCTAGCTGTTTTCCTGAAAAGAGGCGAGATAGGCGTTAGGC
>JALVHX010000093.1 GCA_027028805.1 Desulfurococcales archaeon
GGGTGGGAGTGGCTCCTGCTCGTGCACGTCTAGGCCTGCCCCGGCTATCCATCCCTCGCGGAGAGCTTTCACGAGGGCCTCTGTGTCGACCACGGGGCCGCGGGCGGTGTTTATGAGTATAGCTGTTGGCTTCATGAGCCTCAGCCTCTCCTCGTTGATCAAGTGCCTTGTCTTGGGCGTGAGGGGCGTGTGTATCGATACTATGTCGCTCTCCTTTAGAAGGGTCTCGAGGTCAACGTATTCCGCGTTAAGCTCCTTCTCCAGGTCCTCGGGGAGCCTCTTGGGGTCGTAGTAGAGAACCTTCATGTTGAAGCCCTTAGCCCTCCTGGCGACGGCGCGGCCTATCCTCCCCATACCTATGATGCCCAGAGTCTTACCATACACCTCCATGCCAAGCATCATCTTGGGGTGCCAGCCCGTCTTCGTCCTCCACCACTCACCATAGCGCACATATATATCGGCCTCAACTATCCTCCTCGCCACCGCGAGTATCAGGGCCCACGTGAAGTCCGCCACGGCCTCCGTCAAGACGCCGGGCGTGTTGGTCACGTATATGCCGAGCTCGGTGGCACAGTCCACGTCGATGTTGTCGTAGCCCACAGCGTACTGGGCTATGATGCGTAGCCTCTTAGCCTGCTTCAACACGTCACAGCTCAGCTTGTCTGTTAGAAGAGATACGAGGGCGTCGAGATCCCTTATCTTCTCGACAAGAACCTCGTGGGGCGGCGGCGTGAAGTGAGGCCACACCTCGACCTCATAGTACTCCTTAATCCTGTTAATAGCCTCGTCGAAGAGCTCCCGCGTAATCCATACACGCGGCTTAGACACATGCGACACCTCCGCTACCAACAGATGAGAAGGCCGTGGAAGCGTCTCCACGGCCTACTATGATTAATTACGGGCGCGGTAAATAAAAACTAGCACATGGCCGCCCAGGGAGGGATGCCCGGCCATGAGCGGTGAGAGGCAGAGGAGAGGGGAGACGGGGCCCGCCAAGATACTCGAGTATACCGTGAAATGCCCCGTGTGTGGAGCGGATATGCGGGTGGAGGAGTATATCTATGATATGCCGGGAGTCGGCAAAGTAATATTGACCAGCGGCCGGTGCCCTAGATGCGGCTACAGGTTCAGCAACGTAGGGCTCGCCGAGACAAGGGGGCCTGTAAAGATAACGTATAGGGTCGAGAAACCCGACGACGTCAACGCCCTCGTCATAAGAGCGGCCACGGCGACCATCAGGGTGCCGGAGCTCGGCCTAGAGATAAAGCCTGGGCCCGCCGCACAGGGCTATATAACCACCGTTGAAGGCATAATGCTCGACTTCATCGATAAACTAGACTTCATGTGTAGCGAGCCCGACGCCCCCCGCGATAAATGCATCGAGAAGAGGAGAGAGCTCGAGAAAGCCAGGGACGGCGCAATACCCTATACACTAGAGCTCTATGACCCGGAGGGAGCCTCACATATCCAGTCAAAGAAAGCCGTGGTAACACCGCTAAGCCGCAGAGAGGAGGATAGAGAAGCTGGAGAAGACAAGTAGCAGGCACCGGGTAACCCGGGCCGCATCCCTCTAAGCCTCAATTGCATTCTTTCCAGAAGACATTACATGATTCATAATAGTGTGAGATCCAGTATATGAAATCTGTATCATGCCATAATTTCTCCTTAGCCTATTCTTCAAGATTATCATCAATGGGACATATATGCAAGGTATCTAAAAAGAAAGGGCGAGTGTTTTATGGGTTGAGCGGTGTTTTTCCTAGTATGTATAGTTTGTTTGCTGGATACTCTACGTCTACTTTGATATAGTTTATAGTGTCTATTACCACTGGTTCTCCCCGCGAGAGCTCCTTTATCCTCGATAACGGTAGATCCCTATAGTCGCTGTGTCTCGTGGCGATAACGACCACTGATGCCTGGGCGAGTGCTTCTTCTAGGCTATTGGTGAGCCTGGCCTCGAGATCCTCTAGGACTGGGTCTTTCTTTACATAGGGGTCGTGCACCACTATGTTCTTGTATCCATGGGCTCTGAGGAGCCCGACTATGTCGTGTGTCGGGCTCAGCCTCGTATCATCTATGTCTCCCCTGAAGGCGGCTCCGAGTATCGTTATCTTCGCCCTCCTCTTGTCCACGCCATTAAGCCTTGCGTGCTCGTCTATTCTCCGCACCACGTGGAGGGGCATAGCCTCGTTTATCATGCGGCCCAGCTTCGTAAGCTCCATTATATAGCCTCGTGGATGCACCCGCATCATCATATAGTAGGGGTATATCGGTATACAGTAGCCGCCCACGCCGGGCCCCGGCAGGTGGATGTGGCTGTAGGGCTGGGTGTTAGCCGCTTCCCGGGCCTCATAGAAGTCGACGCCCAGCGCCTCGGCCGCCAACGCGAGCTCGTTGGCCAACGCTATGTTCACGTCACGGTAGATGCCCTCGGCGAGCTTCTCGAACTCCGCGGTACGCGTGGAGCTGACCCTGAACACACCTTTCCGAGCTATCGGCTCGTAGAAGCGTGAGGCGGCTTCGAGGCTACGCGGCCCTATCCCGCCTATAACCTTCGGGTACCGCTCCTCCACGTCCTTGATCAACCTGCCTATATAGACTCTCTCGGGGCTGTAGGCCAGGTAGAAGTCCTCCTCGGCCCTGAGCCCGCTCTCCTCCTCGAGCACTGGGCGGACAACCTCCTCGGTTGTGCCGGGAGGCACGCTCGACTCTATTATGACGAGATCGCCTCTCCTAAGCCCCCGGGCTATGCTCCTCGAAGCGCTTACCAGGGCGTCGTAGCTCACCTTCTTGGTAACCCAGTCTATGTATACCGGAACCGTCACTATCTTCACCGCGCTGTTCCTCGAAGCATATACGCCGTCGCTGGTCAGCACGAGCCTCTCCTCCTCAAGCCCCTTCCTGACAGCCTCCACGAGCTCCGGCTCGCCATAGCTTATCCTCAGCTCCCTGATCAACCGTAGCTTCTCCTCATCAATATCAACCGCTATAACCCTCAAGCCCTTTCTCAGATAAACCGCGACAAGCCCAAGGCCCACGTAGCCGGCGCCGTAGACGGCCACCCAGTCCTCTCCACGGTACACGCGTTCAACGGGATCAGGTAGCGTGGCCACGGCTCTCTCACCCCTTCTCCCAGGCCGCTCTCTTAGACCGGTACTCCTCGAGGCCTCCGCGGCCCCGGGCCGGGACACCCACAACTATTGTCTCCGGGGGAACATCCCTTGTCACAACAGCCCCCGCCGCCACCACGGCTCCGCGGCCTATCCGGACACCCGCTATCAGGACGGCGTTCGCGCCTATGACGGCGCCCTCCTCTATAACGGGGCCCTTAAGCCTCTTGGAGACGGGGTAGCGGTCGTTTGTTATCACCACGTAGGGGCCGAGGAACACGTTGTCGCCTATAATGGTCTCGGGTGGAATATAGACCCCTGTCTCTATGCGCACGTTCCTGCCTATCCGGGCCCTGCCATCTATTATGGTGGCGGTGCCGATAACGCTTCCCTCGCCTATAACCGTCTCCTCTCTTATCAGCACGTTGTGGCCTGTCTCAACATTGTCCCCGATACTAGCCGTCTCGTATACAACTGTGCCGGGGCGGAGATGCACGTTCCTCCCAATAACCGCTCCCCGGCTCACCTCGTCGTAGAGCATATAGAGCCTCTCGTTCCACGGCAGGGCGCCGCGTATGCTCCTCCTAGTAGGATACCCGACCACTACGCCGCGGTCAAGAATACTGCCCTCGCCCACACGGCTCGGCCCGAACACGAGCACATCGGGCGCCAAGAGACTTGTCTTAACAACAGCCCTCTTCGAAACATACACTACCAACACACACCTCCATACATGTCCAGAGACATGCCCTTATGGCTCAACGAATACATCTAGTATGCATAGACTAAATAAATTAGAGTATTCCCACTAGGCGCGGGGCCGGGCCGAGGAGAGACGCCGCGCGTCCCGGGGGGTTATTCGTCGAGTATATTCCGTAGCTCCTCGACCGTCTCCCTACACATCCTATATGGGCCGGGGTAGCGTATCCAGTGCTTATACGTCACTCCCTCTATTAGGGGCAGGAGCGTGCACGCGTATCTGTGATCCCATTGATAGATGTTCATTATGTTAGAAACAATAACCTCGTGCCTGAGATCCACGTAGTAGCTTCTAGTGGAGGCGGCGGCGCCCAGCTTAACGGCCGCCCCTATGCTGGCTAGCCACCTATATATTCTCGACAACGTGGCTTTGCTTAAGCCCGTTATCTCCACGGCCTGCGACAGGCTTATGGGGCCGAGCAACATGTTGTTGGAGACCAGGCTCTTAATCGCCTCTGGCTCCGCATAGATCTCTAGAAGCGGGGCCAGAAAAGTCGCCGCGGCGACATCGCCTGAGCCGATTCGCGAAGAATAACCTGTTGAAGATACAAGGGTTCTCCCAGTATAAGGCTTGAGACCCGCCACCCTCCTAAGATCCCCAATAGCCTCCGCCACGCCCCGGTGGTTATCAGCCCCGAGGATGAGCCGATACTCTATATAATCCCCAATAGATCTATGAGCCGCGGCCGGGTGTCTCCGGATGAACCCGATCACTCTCTCAGAGACAACGCCCCACTCGTACACCATGCTGTCGCGGCCCATCCCTGCTGGATCACTTATCAGGGGCCTCGGGGCCCAGTAGATATATATGTATACATTCTCCCCCCTCTTCTCAGCCGCATAAGCGGCGAAGCCATTTATGCTCAGAAGCTCCAGGATCAATGAATCCTCGCTGTCGATGAGCTTCGACGCCAAGGCCCCGCTTGTCTCCGTAAATGGGGGGAACAACGCATCATCTAGATCAATGGGCTGTGTCCCGGACAAGCCCCTACCCCGCTTTAAAGAGGCTTACCAATTGTAACACATGCATCGGCGGCGGGATGCTTATCTATTAAGGAGACCGGTGTAACCATGTGGCCCCATTTCCATATGATCAGAGGCGGTATAAATAGGATTATTTTCGCCTTGTATTGTCTAAACACTGTGTCAGCGTAGAAGCATTTTGTCCCCAGCCACAGTGTTTTCTCAACACCATTCTCCCTAAGCAACAGGCTCATGGAGCCGGTTTTCATCCACTCATCCCCGGCCGCCTCCAGGCTATACCTGTCAGTATATCTCCTCGCCTCCATCCAGTAGCCGTGGCTTATGAGACGCCGCCTCACATAGGGAGAGATGCGATCAAGTACTCCCACGTATTTCTTATCAAGCAAGCCATAGTGAATAGCCATTGATAACGGGGCATACGCTTTTTCCCCATCAATACGTGTCTTATAGAAATCACTGAGAAGAATATATAACAATACATATCTCTCATCGTCTCTGGCGAAGAAAGCCGCTGAGATAACGCCTTTACCCTCCTCAACATGCACTATTCTCCGATACTCACGGAACGACATCTCCCTCCACACAACCCTGCTGACCCAGCGGCGGAGATGCTTAGCTGTAGTATACTCGACCCCTTCCAAGAAACCCTTCCTTATGAACCCGCTCCACCACCACGACTCCATGGCCAGCTGGAAAACCCTTCTCGCATCCCTTAAGAGGGAGACATTATATGTATCATCTATAAGCAGGGCCACTTTCTCACCGAGAAGGATTCTCCATGAAACACTTATTCAACGTATCCATAATACTGTTTCACTAAACATCTGGTAAACATTATTCAATAATAAGATACGGCATATACCTCTAAAGAGCCTGACGAGAAAACAGCGAAGCCTTAAACGATTATTAAAACATTAAAACAGCGAGCGTCGAGGCCACGGGGCACAGTGTACCGGGAGCCTTCTCCATCATCCTATGATAATCGTGCCGAGTCCAGGCGTTATCCGGGCCCCAATCATTATTTATGACTAAACACCTCGTCGTAGTCTCGGATGCTTCCGGCCTCCCCGGGCCTTGTCTCGGTGTACCCGTTTCTCCTCAGCGCGGCAACCATCTTGTTCAATACCGCGTAGGCCTTGATCGCCGCCGATGATTCCTCGGGGAAAACGCGTCTCGGATCAATGCTTCTCCTCACCACCCACTGGTTCTCCTCAACCCACCTGCACCTAGCGCTCAGCCTCAGCGTGTTATCGGTGAAGCCAACTATGAGCGGGTACATTCTACAGGCGAGGGGCCGGTCGGGGTGTATCGAGCACCTGTCGCCCACTAGGAAGGGGCAGTCCCCCTCTATGACCCACCGGTAGAGGACGGCGACGCAGTCGCCGCCGCGGCAGAAAACCATTAATGGATCAAACCTGAGGCTGAGCCCCCTCTCCCCTGCCAGCTCCTCCAATCTCCTCTTCTCCCATGGAAAAACCACCGGCGAATCCTCTACGGTGAAGCCTCTGCAACAGTCGCCGCACCCCATGCACCTGAACCTCTTCAACCACAACCACCCTGTATCCCGCTGGAGAAAACACTCCGCGGCCGGGCTCCCGGAGCGTTCTCGGGGACACGTATTTTATTCCGCCACGTGCTTCTCTAAAAATATAAGGCCGGCCCACGTGGCCGTGGACAGGGCCTGGCTGGCTGGAAGCACTCTCTGCAGGGTGTGCCTGGAGTGGCTAGGGTGCTGGTTACGCGGAGACAACACGCTATTCTCGAGAACATTGTGGGCGAGGAGGGGTTCGTCGCCATAGACTATGTTGCAGATAAGCTTGGGGCGAGGCCCGAGGATCTCATGAGGGATCTCGCCGAGCTCGAGAAGAAGGGACTTGTGATCATTGAGAAGAGGATGGACCGCCACCATTATCTAACAGAGGAGGGCGTTGAGGCCCTTCACCGCGGCATGCCGGAGGAGCGCGTGTACAGGGTTATGCACCGGTGCCTCGGCTCAGGGTTCGACGAGTTCATAGGATGCGTGTCGCGGGAGGGCGAGATCGATGCCGGGACAGCTAGGATAGGTGCACAACACCTCCTCCGCCACCGATGTATCGCCGTGAGAGACGGGGTCGTGGAGAAGAATGATCCCGAGAAATGCTTCGAGGCTATAGAGGAGGCCGGGTGGCTGAGGGGGTGGCTCAGGGAGGCTGAGAGGGGTGGCCCCCTACCCCCCGAGGCCGAGAGGGTTCTCAGGAGACGAAAGATGATCGAGACGCGGAGGGAGACAAGGATCTATGTAGCGGCCACCCCTCTCCTCAGGGAGCTCTGGGAGAAAGGCGAGATTGGGAGCGGAGAGCTCTTAACGGTTGTAAAGCCGAGCCGCTACATGGAGCTAGGCCCCGGAACCGTTATAGTGAAGGAGTTCGACCTCGAGATACCCCCGCCACGCGCCCCCATGAGCAGGCTGAGCCCCTACATGGAGTTCCTCGACATGGTGCGCGAGATACTGGTGGCGATGGGGTTCGAGGAGGTTAAGGGGCCCCACGTCGAGCTCGAGTTCTGGAACTTCGACGCATTGTTCCAGGCCCAGGACCACCCGGCCCGCGAGATACATGACACGTTCTATGTGGCCACGCGGCTGGCCGCGAGCCTGCCGAGAGAGCTCATAGAGAGGGCTAGGAGTGTTCACGAAGCGGAGTGGCGGTACAGGTTCAGCGAGGAGAAAACCCTCAACCACGTGTTGCGGAGCCAGACAACAGCGGTCTCGGCCAGGGTTCTCGCCGAGAGGGGGCCGGGGGAGTACAGGTGCTTCAGCCTGGACAGGGTGTTCAGGCCCGAGACCCTTGACGCGAAGCACTCGATGGAGTTCTATCAGCTGGAGGGGATAATTGTTGGTAGACGCGTATCGTTCCGCCACCTCCTAGCGTTCTTCAAGGAGTTCGCCGCCGCGCTCGGGATAAGGGATATATGGTTCAAGCCCGGCTACTTCCCCTTCACCGAGCCAAGCGTCGAGGGATACATCAAGCATCCCAGGCTGGGCTGGATGGAGGTCTTCCCCGGAGGCATGCTGAGGCCGGAGGTCCTGGAGATACTCGGCGTCGAGGGGGTTCAGGTGGCGGCCTGGGGAATAGGCATAGACAGGCTGGCGATGACGGTGCTCGGAATAGATGATATAAGGGACCTGTTTACACGCGACATAGACTATGCCGAGAAGATACCGGAGCCGCGCATACCCTTCTTCACAACCCATACATCGGCCCGCCAGGTAACTGTTCACCGGGTGCCGCTATAGGATAGCCGCCTATACCGCCTATACGCCAGCGCGGCCGCCCCCCACAGGGCCGCGGAGGCCGAGGCCGCGGCCACGAGAGGCTCCGGCGCATAGTATTCGAGGGAGGGGTTGTTGCTCCACACGAGACGCATCTCTATATACTCGTAGCCGCTCGTGTTTTCCCTATAGTCGACCACAGTGTTGTTCACCCGTAGCTCTACGAGGAACCCCGAGGATGGATCATATCTCATCCACCTATGCTCCCTGATAAACCCCGCCGACTCCAGGACACCGCTCCTGTTAACCAGCACGTTAACCACGACGACGCCGGAGTAGGAGCCGTTGAAGCCAAGGGATCCGGGATCCACGTAGTATACGACACCCGTATCCCCCACCACCATCCTGTTCCCCGGAACCCTGTTATCCAGGGGATACACCCTGCACACGCTCCTCCTGAGACCAGCCTCAACCATGGAGGATGCCGCGCCGCCGAAGCCCCTCATCCTATACCAGAGATAACGCGTCTCGACGCGCACACCGCCCCCCGATACCATGAACCTGGCCTCGAGAACCCCCTCAACGGACCCCGTGATCCTCAGGGGCGAGGAGGTGTTGGCTGAGACGGGATAGGAGCCGAACACTATCAATACACTATACCTCGCCACATACCCGCCCGCGCCGCCGCAGTAGCCGCCCCCCATAAGGGAGGCGAGCACAGCCAGGGCCACAAAATAGTATAGGTGGCTCATAGCGGAGACACCACTGGATCCGGGGAGATATAGCGGCCGCCTCGCGCGCCGGCTCCATGTAATTGGTGGCTAATACGCGTCAATATGTGTTTCCCGGGCGCCGCGGGGGCCATGGCTTAAGTGTCTGTCTGTATATAACGTTATACGTTTCTATCTTATAGCTAATTCTCTTAATATACAATTTATTCGACGCATTTAGGTGTTAGTCATGTTTAACGCTTAGAGATTCAATTTATTATCTACGAGCACAGACTATATCAATAGGGATAAGGCTTTGACGGGTAAACCCTCTATTTGTAGAGAATACATCGAGAAGGGCCCCGAGCACCTGGTCGTAACAATACTCAACAGTAGCAACGACTTCGTCAAAAAACTCGTCGAGGAATGCCCCAGGAGGAAGATCAAGGGGACATTCTACACGATAGAGGAGGTTGCGATAGGGGTTCTCTACTACAGAAAAGGCATGTCGCCCAACCAGATAGCCGAGGCCCTCGGCATGAGCAGGAGCAACGTATACGCGTTCATAAGAAAGCTACGCGAGACCGCGGAGAAGGCGAGGAACACCGTGAGAATATACAACTACCTATCATCCTATATCACCGTCAAAGCAAAGAAGAACACGGGGCTCGACGAGGTCGTGGAGAACATATACAGAGAAGCCGACAAGATGCATCTCAGAATACCCTACAAAAGCCTCCAGCTAGCAGAGATAATCAGGAAACACGGCGTCGTAGACGAGGAAAACAAGCTGACCAACGATATAATCATAGAAATAGACCTCATGACAAACAAGATCACGATAAAAAAGATACGTTAACGAGAAAAAGAATACAAGACAACAACCAAGTAGCAAGAAACCAGGAAACACCCCCGGCAACAACCCCCCTCTTCCCCGCCGAGACAATGGTTCATTGAGAGGGGCCTCCGCCAACGGGCCCCGGGGCAAGGCTAACCCGAACACATAGCCCCATAATACATGTCGGGGGAAGACGGGGTCTCCGGGAAGCCTGTCTACTTGTTTTTCCCTCACCTAGCCCCCGCTATTCCGCGGGCCAGCGACTGCACTATCACCGGTGTCGCGAGGCTCGTAGTGTAGATCAGGATCAGGGCGCTTAGATAGATATCCATTCCTATTATACCGCGCTGGAGCCCCGAGACAGCTATGACGAGGTCCACTCCGGCCCGGGGCATCATCGCGAAGCCTATGAGCCACGCCTCCCTCGGCGGGAGACCAGCCTTGAGGGCGGCTATCCCGCACCCCAGCACCTTCCCAGCCATACCAGCCGCCACGATCGTGGCCGCCGCCGTCGCCGCCCTCCCCGTCTCGAGGCCCCTGAGAGCCATCCATGGGTCGAGGAGGAGGCCGGCGTATATGAAGAAGAAGGGTGTCGCGAAGTTTAGGAGGAGGACGAAGCGCTCCCTGAACCCGTAGCCCCTGAGCGCCTCCGCGAACCCCAGGCCCGCGAAATATGCTCCTATCAACGGGCTCAGGCCGAGATAGCTCGTCACCGCCGCCACGCCTATCCCTAGTATGAGGAGCTCTATCTCCGGCGTAGCCTCCTCCTTAGCCCTCCCTATGATCGCCGAGAGTATGCGCGACGAGTACCTGTTTATCAGGTAGAAGGCGGCGGCCGTGAACCCCAGGCCCGCTAGGATGCCGCCAAGCCTCTCATAGCCGAGAGCCTCCTCGGCCACAACGCTATACACTATGCTGAACAACACCATGGCCATGACATCATCGGCCACCGCCGCGCCCATAACGATCTCCCCGACCCTGTCCCTGAGAAGCCCCAGCTGTGAGAGAACAGCCACGCTAACCCCAACGCTCGTAGGGGCAAGTATCACGGCCAGGAAAAGCGACTCCTCGAAGCCGTAGCCGAGAAACCATCCAGCCAGGAAGGCGAGCACCGTCGTAGCCGCCACCCCGCCGGCCGCGACCAGCATAGAGCCCATACCATAGCGTCTGAGCTCGGAGAGGCTTGAATCCATGCCGGCGAGAAATATCAATACAACAATACCTATCCAGGCAAGCGTCGCGATGCCGTGATGAGGCTCAACGAGCCCGAAAACAGTCGGCCCCACAATAATCCCGGCAAGCAGATCCCCTAGAAGCGGCGGCTGGCCGAGCCTTATGACAAGCTCCTCAAACACCTTGGCCGCCACAAGGAGAACCAGTATATCGACCAGTATAGCCGCCTCACCGCCCAAGACACTGCCACCCCGGTGCTCCACGCCGTGGAACAAGGGGGACTCGCGGAGCCAGAGCTAACATATAGGTGATCTATAAATAAGGGTGGCTATAATAGACACCCTAGCCGTCGCCGAGAAAAACCTCTCCACCAACATATCAAGGAGGGACGAGAACAGCCGCCCCTGCCACCGGCCTCTCCCCGGGAGGGACACATGACATGACGGGATACGGCGAGGAGCTGGGAGAACTCGTCATAGGCGACTGCTCGGCCGCGGCCGAGAGGACTGGGAGAAACATAGTATATACCAGGCGGTGCAGGGGGATCGGGGAGAAGAAGCTGTACCTGGCGGGCGCCGAGAGGCTCGTGGTCAAGCCTATTTACCCTGTTCTATACCCAAAACACTTTACCACGTATATACTCATCCACCTCTCCCCGCCCATCCATATAGCGCCGAGAGCCTGGACAACCGTCTATATAGAGGTCCCGGTCGACATAGCGGTCTACGCTTACACCGGGAGAAGAGAGGAGGGAGGCCTGGAGAAGCTGGCCGCGCCACTCAGAGCCATAGGGGCGGCGCCCGAGACACAATGGTTCTCGATAATAGACGTGTTCCCCGTGGACAGGGTGAAGTACACGCTCTACGGGCCGCCGGAGAACGGGGTTCTAGCACGCCACCATGTATCCAGGCCCATGGACGAGCCCGGCGAGGCGAGGCCCGGCGCCGCCTACGCGAGGCTGGTTCTGAGGAACAGGATAGATGAATGGGTCACGGTGACACGCGTCCTCTACGACTCGAGGAGGCTCCGGCTCGGCTACAGGCATGGCTCCTGGGAGGCTTTTCTCCAGGAGACACACATGGCTATAACGGGCCGCGGCGCCGCCACAATATCCTATGGAGGCCACTGGGCCAGGGACCTGAGGCTCGTGCCCGACCCAGAGCACCTGAGGCCGGGCCGCATACCGGTCGACACGGATATGCTGTGGGGTGTCTAGCTGTGACAACGCCCGAGCCCCAGCTTTCTCTCGGCGGCATACTGGGCCACGAGGTTTTCCCGGGGATAACGCTTGTCCGGCTACTCGGCATGATCGCTATAATAGCTGTGGGGATACCGGTAGCCTATATTATACGGAGAATAGCCTACCGCACCCTCGCCAGGTTCCTCCCAAAGGAGGCCGCCTCCGCGGCGGCACGCATCATATACTACGGCCTCGCCGCCGCAGTGATCGTGTCCGCCTTCGGCGCCGCCGGCGTCGACCTGACAGGCGTGGTGATAGCGGGCGGCATACTCGGCATAATACTCGGCTTCGCCCTCCAATCCATAACAGCCAACCTTGTCTCAGGGCTCTTCATATTCTGGGAGAGACCCCTCAAGCCCGGAGACATAGTCGAGGTCGAGGGGGTTATAGGCAGGGTCGTTGATATCACGATAATGTCGACGATAATAATGGATTTCAACGGGATAAGGATAAGGATACCTAACGCGAAGGTATACGACTCCGTTATAAAAAACTATATATCCACCGCGGCCCGCCGCCTAGAGTTCAAGGTGAGCATAGCCTACAAGGAGGACGCCGAGAAAGCATACCAGGTGATCAAGAATGTCCTGGACAATCATCCACTAGTCCTCGTAGAGCCCGAGCCCGATATATTCGTGTCAAACCTAGGCGACAGCGGCGTCGATATAACGGTGAGATGCTGGGCGCCGACAAGCGAGTGGTATCCAGCACTAAAAGACCTATTATGGCGGCTCAAGAAGGCGTTGAGCGACGCAGGCATAGAGATACCGTTCCCCCAGAGCGATATATGGTTCCGCTCCCCCCTCGAGGTCAGGCTCGTATCCGGGGAGAGAGAAGAGAGCCTCCATGGAGGCCGCGAGTAAAAAGCCCTGGATTATCCAGGCAAGAGGGCGGCCGAGTCCTCCCCCGTCTATTTTTCACGGTATAATGTTGGCCAGCACCGCTTTCTGGGCGTGGAGCCTGTTCTCCGCCTGATCCCATACAACGCTCCAGGGCCCATCTATCACCTCGTCGACAACCTCCTCGCCCCTATGGGCTGGCAGACAATGCATGAAGATGGCGTCGGGCTTAGCGGCCCTCATCAAGTCCACCGTAACCCTGTAGGGCTCCAGGTCCTTTACACGCTTCTCCCTCTCAGCCTCCTGGCCCATGCTCACCCATACATCCGTATAGACAACGTCGGCGGCCTTCACCGCCTCATAGGGATCCCTGACTATGTCGTAGCTGGCCCCGGTCCTAGAGGCTATCTCCTCGAACCTCTTCGCCACCCAGGGATGGGGATCATATCCCTCCGGGCTAGATACCACTATGCTTCCGCCGAGCACTGCGAGGCCCAGCATGAGGCTGTGGAGAACGTTGTCGCCTCCATCACCAACGAACACTATCTTTAGCTTAACAGGGTCTCCCTTCTTCTCGAGAATAGTGTAGAGGTCTGAGAGCGCCTGGGCTGGGTGGAGGAGGTCGCTCAGACCGTTTATAACAGGCTTATCACTGTACTCGGCGAGCCTCAGGATCTTCTCGTGCTCATAGACCCTGGCCATTATGCCGTCGAAGTACCTGGAGAGAACCCTGGCTGTGTCCTCTATGGTCTCGCCGCGGCCCAGCTGGCTACTC
>JALVHX010000094.1 GCA_027028805.1 Desulfurococcales archaeon
CCCTGCTGTCCAGGCCCAGCATCTTCCAGAGGTCGCTCTGCAAGACGCCGTCCTTACTCTTCTTTATTATCTCGAGCGCCCGTTTCTCCTGCTCGCTCAGGTTTCTCGGCACCGCCGACACCCATACACTCTCCGTGCTTGGAGGCGCCTGTCCTAAGATAGATAGTGGATTGCGGGTTTATATCTTTAGGCTAGATTCTAACAAGTGCGGGAGCCCCTCATGCTATAAACAAATCGCTTAATACTTAGAGGAACACCACTACAACCCTATCCGAGAGGAGGAGGCGGAGCGTCTTCCTAACATTAGCCTCCGAGAGGTGGAATACGTCGGCCACCTGCTTCTGCGTTATATTATAGTCGAGGATCCTGGCCGCGAAGTACACGGCAGCGGCGGCTATGAACTCGGGCTTCCTCCCGTAGAGGCTGCTCCGGCCATTACCGGACTCCAGGTAGGCCCTTACGAACTTCAGCGCCATCCTGCCGACCTGCATGTCGAGGCCAAGCTCCCTCACGAGCCTGTCTATGAAGGAGTTTATCCTCTTGAGGACCCTCAGGCTATAGGTGTCAGCCGAGGTCCTAGAGGTAATCGACTGTATGGCTATGACCCTGCTCCTAAACGCCTCCTTGGTTATGCCGTACTCGTTTATCCTCTTGAGGACCCTCCACATCTGGCTCCGGAGCTCCTCCTCGCTATACCTCCCACTCGCCGCCGCAGTGGCCCTCAGGAGCTCCTTCTCCGAGAGGGGCTGGTTGAAGGTCTCCAGCGCCTTCTTGAGGGCGACCATGGCGACGGCCCACTTCTCCCTCTCCGGCATTATAATGTTCCTGTTGTTCTCCTCGCCCTCCCTCTTCCTGTTCCTATAGTAGGCCTGTATAATCCAGCCCGCGAGGTTGAGTATCTCGTTCCTCCTGGGCATGTTCAGCTCCCGGATGATCTCTCCCATATAGTTGTAGATCTTGCTAAGCGAGGTCTTGTCCCTGTCTCGCAGAACCGTCCCCTGTATCCTGCTGGTTACCCCCCTCCTCCTGGACCGGAGCCTGCTGAACTCCCACCTGGTGGCCTTACCCTTCGGCCTCACAATATGGGTGGGGGCGTTGGCGTCTGGGGTGACGTAGCTCGTTATAGCCTGCGCCCTCTGGTAGCCCTTGACCTCACCATTCTTGTACCGGCGCCACTCACCCCCCTCGTCGGGTAGGAACTCGTCTATTACCTCTCCTGTCGTCGCGCATATTCTTTGACCGCTTACCTGGTCTACCACCACGTCTCTCGGATCGCACCCCGGCCGTGCCTCTACCTCCACGCCTTCCACCCTTACCCTCCCTCCCCCGCCCGCGGCGCCGCCTCGGGGGCGGGAGGACGACGTAGACCTGCCGCCCGACCCGGTCGTCGTCCCTGTTTACCCGCACCACGGCGTAGGGCTCCTCAACCCTACCTATCACGTCGACCAGCCTGCCGACCTCGGAGCCGGAGGCGTCAACCACCCGGAGGCCCAGCTTCACGCTAATGTTCGGATCCTCTATCTTCAC